>NZ_JBQLZL010000027.1:29168-101774 GCF_052168255.1 Almyronema sp.
TAGCCTGAAGGCTTAGTAAGCAGGGCGGGAAGCGCTGCGATCGCTTTTAACTCGATCTTTAGCTCGAGCGGCGCTCTTTTTCAAAGCATCTAGACGCTTGACGTAGCGATCGCGCTGGCGTTTGCGGGGCGTTTGCTCAATCAAAGTTTTCAGTGCGCTGCCCAAGCTCTTATAGGCATTTGGCAAACTATAGCCAAAGCGGGTCGCGATCGCGATCGCTTTTTCATCAGCCTGAATAGACTCTTGCAGCGTTTTCTGCCCGTTGTTGCGACGATAGAGCCGGAAGCCGGAAATGCCGCACAGTGCCAAAGCCAAAACCAGCAGCAGGCCATCTTGCACCCACAATTCACCTACTGCGCCCCCTAAGCCAATAGCTAGGGCAGCCATCTCCCAGCCATCGCGAGGAATGGTATCGTTTTGAATGCGTGCCACCTCATGCCAGAACAGGAGATTGCGCTGATCTAGGGCTAACTGCTCCCACTTTGCCAGATCAATCTGAATTTCGACCTGGTCTTTGCCGAGTTCTTCACAGGTAACCAAAGGCGGCGCAACGTCAGTTGCAGGTTCTACCGTGACCCAGCTTTGCAGTTCGGGGGGCAAAAGTCCTCTGAGGCGGCGCAGTTCGCCCATATCAACCCGGGCGGTGGAGGTGGCGTAAGATGTCATAAGTCGTCAACTCGTCAACAAACCCAATATTACAGACAAGCAGCTAGCTGTTCGGAGTATATCAGTCTTATCCAAAGAATGAAGCAAGCACTCGTTAGCCCATACTTTAGTGTAACGAAAATCTCACGTCTGTCTTAGCGAGCTGTGGCGGCAACTTGGCGGGCAACGGTGAGGGCTGAATAGCTCACACCAGCCGTCCCTTCTCCTGGGTGCGTCCCATCGCCCACTAGCCACAACCCCGATATCGGCGTTCGATTGGCAAAGCCAAATGGCCCAAAGGTTGAAACCCGCTGCCCAATGCCACCGACAATGCCGCGATCGCGGTTTGTAAATTTTTGAAACGTACGCGGTGTAGCCGCTTCCACATGGATCAAATTAGCGGCTCGTAAATCAAAATACTGACTGAGCTTGGCGATCGCAGTTTCGGTGTACTGCTGCTTTAAGGCGGCATAATCGGGCGATCGCCACCAGAGATTGACATCAGTAAACGAAGAAGCCACAACGGTAGCCTTACCTGCAGGTGCACGGCCATCCCCCGGATGACTGACAGAAACAAACAGCGAGTTGTTTTCTGCAATCGGCCCTGCGTAATCATAGAGAAACTGTAGGTGCGGCGGACAGTCTGGCGGCAGGGCGGCTTGCTCAACACCCAAATAAACGACAAACGCCCCAGCGGCAGGAGGCAGCTTCTCTACCCGCCGTTCGTAGCCTGGGGGGGCAGCCGCGCCCAACAGCTTCACCAAATTTTGTGGAGTGACGTTGGCAATAATATGGTCAGCCGCTACCGTCCAGGTGGTTCCTGTTTTTTGATTACGAACCGCGACTGCGCTAGCGTGAGCTTGCTCAACTTGAATAGCTTCTACGCTGTGACGTAGATGAATCTGTCCGCCCGCTTGCTTTAGCGCCACAACCAGGCGATCGCTGAGTACCTGCATACTGCCTTGCAAATGGTAAAGACCCTGCGGCGCTTGCGAGACGCCCAGCGCAGTCGCGGCATAGAGCAAGGCTGTTTCATCAGCATTCACCTGGGAGTACAGCTTTAGCTGCATGTCTAAAAACGTTTGCAAACGGCGATCGCCTTCTAAGCCATACCCCCGCAAGATCTGACCAACCGTTGAAAAGGTATAGGGCAGCGTCAGCAAAGTATCCGGGCGCACAGCCTGGAGCAGTTGCCCCATATCCCATAGATTGCGAGGGGGCAAGACAGGCTGGCGCGTCTGAAATCGCCAACTGTAATTAAACAACGAGGTTAGCAGTTGCCAGAAAGGTTCACTACCCGGAAACTGCCGCTGCCGCTCTTGCTGCCATCGTTGCGGGTCGCGCCAGACGTTAATCGGTGCGGTTTCTCCTGGCAGATACACTGCACAAGCCGGATCACAAGGCGTTGCAGCGGGTGGCTCAATGCCCAGTTCGGCAAAAATTTGGTGGTGAATGCCCCCCGGTTCTAGCCCAGCCACCTGGGTTGCGCCCACATCAAAGGTAAAGCCGCGCCGCTTAAAGGTCGAAGCACACCCACCCGGCATCGCTGCCTGCTCAAACACCTGCACCTCGTAGCCACGTTTAGCCAGGAGCGCTGCTGCGGTCAGTCCGCCAATGCCAGCCCCAATCACGACAACTTTTTGACCTTGCTGGTTGGGCATAAACCTATTTACATTTCTTAATATTCTTTTAGTCTAGCTTGCCCGGTTTTGAATCGCTGACCAACGGCCAAAAGTTGGCCGCTGGTTAAAGGAAGGCCGCTAAGCCAGACCAATTTCTTGCAGACGTTGGTGCAGGTAGTCGCCAGCGCTCACCGCTGGGTAGCGGGCAATGCCGCCCGTACGATCTATGCAGACAGCTAACGGGGCTAAATTGGTCGTGGCGGCGGGATGCACAAAAAAGGGCAGAGAAAAGCGGCGATCGCCCTGATTCTCTGGGTTAACCACTCGGTGGGTGGTGCTTTTAAACAAGCCATTGGTCAGGTGCTGCAACATATCACCCGTATCGACAATGAGGTGTCCGGGCGGAGCCTGAATCGGCAACCAGTCGCCATTGGTTTGCAGCAATTCCAGGCCAGGTGCCGTTGCTTCACACAGCAGCGTGATTAAGTTGATGTCTTCGTGGGCAGCAGCCCGCAAACTAGCAGCAGCGGCGGTTGATGGCAGGGGGGGATAGTGGATAACTCGCAGCAGCGTATCGCCCTGGCGTACCAGGTCGCGAAGAGCGGTACGAGGTTGGTCTAAATAGAGCGCACAAGCTTCTAGCAAAACGGCGGCACAGACTTCTAGCTGCTGAAACAGCGCCGTCATCACGGTTTGAAACTGAGGCACTTCAACAGGCCAAAGATTAGCCCCTAAAGCAGACGGCGATCGCCCAACATGCCAAAATTCTTTAAGGTCGGGGTACGGCGAGTTTTTGGCATGTTCTCGGCCAAAACCCACAAATCCTCGCTGCCCTTTTAACTCAGGCCGCTCATACTGTTGCTTAATAGCGTCTGGCAATTGAAAAACGAGTGCTGCTGCTTCATAAGCTTGCTGAATCAGCGGCGCGGCAACTGAATGCTGTTCTAAGGCGAAAAAACCGATCTTTTCTAAGGCTTGCCCCAAGTTGTCAACAAAATCTGCCCGCTCGGTCTGTGTTCCCTGGGTAAACGCTTTGAAGTTGAGAAGGGGAATGGCGCGATCGCCCTGAGTCTCTGGCATAGCACTGCCTTAACTGCTGTGCCTCTTAGGTTATCAAATCAGCCAAGGCATTTGATTCAGATATCCCACAAAGCAGCCACTCTATCAGGCGATCGCGCGATCGCCCCTACCGTTGAGAATAAGCTTGGCTCAAACGATAAGCCATGATCCAGCAGGCGCAGGTGCAGATAAAGATGCTGCCTGCCGAAACCAACAGTGAAAAAGAATGCTCGTTGAGGAAAGACGAAACCATAACTGGCCTCCTAAAAAACCTTTGCTGAACGCCTCTTCCAAGGTGCCCTGATTCTGGCTCCTTGCCATCCCTTTTCTATAAAGAAGTCATACAGATTCCGAAAAGATTAGTTTAGAAAAGACACTGCAAATTGATTTTTCTCAGCTATGGCTCTCGCATCGCTCAGGGCAGCGCTGGCTAACACGCGAGTCATTGGTGGACTCAGCTAATACCGATTCTTCAAAAGAAAGGTACAGATGAGACTGACGAAACGTATGCAGAGCAAAGACTGTTCAATTCAAAATCGAAAATCCAAAATCGAGAATTGATATAACGCCTTGGGTTAAGCCGCTAGGCGATCGCCGCTTTGTTTATCCTTTCACAAGTTCCTCAAATTCTTGGCCTAGCGTGAAATCGCAATCACCCCCGGCTCGATCAGCAAGCGGCCAACTTGTCAGGTAGGCTCGATCGCTTAGAACATTGCCCCGCGTGAGTCAGTATGGCTGTAGCCATTAGCCGCGAGCCACTAATAGCATTCTTGCCAGAAAAGCTTTCTGGCTGCCCGCTGCCTTTAGCGATAGCTATAGAATTGAGTCAATCTCTAGGCGATCGCTCCAGCCTAGACAATTTCAACGGTCTGCTACCCAAAGGGCTAAACCGCCGCCGCGTCCGCGAGCCGCAATACAGTCAGGACGAATTAAAAAGTATTTAAAGAAAGCCTGATCTTTCAGCGCTTGCTGGTAAAACTCGGCTTCGCGCCCCTGACCTTGCCGAATAAAGCCAGAATAGAGCGTCTGCTTACCCAGCTTGAGCGACAAGCGGGTAAAGTCAAAAGCCAAGATACGCTGTTGCGGCCAGAAGCGCGTTGGGCCACTCACCTGTAGATCGAACGGGCCACACCGCACCCGGTTGTTGACCTGAGCGCGATCGCCTGTTGCAGTCGGTTCAGTCGGTTCGTAGGTAATCGTAATGTTCAGCCAGCGGGGCAAAAATCGCCCTGCCCCCAGGGTAACCCCAGCCCGCTGCCGAGCTTTTCGGGTTCCGGTAACAAAGCCTAAACGCCAGGTGCCCCATAGGGCTGGGTAGGTAGCTGGGCTTGACTTGGCTGCTTTTTCAGCCAGTAATAGGTCGGCAACGACGGCTGCCGCCGCCGGCGGTGAAGTCTGGGTAGAAGTCAAATAAGCAACCGCTTGGCTGAGGGCAGTCATGGGCAGAGGGAAATTAGCGATTGAGAACACGGCCTGCATTCAGAATAGCCAATAGCGCCACGCCTACATCAGCAAAAACAGCAGCCCAAAGACTCACCAGCCCCATAGCCCCCAACCCGATAAATAGAAGCTTAATTCCTAGCGCTAACCCAATATTTTGCCAAACGATACGCAACGTTCGGTGGGCAATGTGAATAGCTTCAGCCACTTTTGCGGGGGCGTCCGTCATAATCACAATATCGGCAGTTTCGATGGCGGCGTCAGAACCTAAGCCGCCCATCGCCAAGCCCACATCTGCTCTGGCAATCACCGGGGCATCGTTGATACCGTCGCCGACAAAAGCTACTTTGCCAGAGCGTTGGGTTTGCTGCAGCATTTTTTCTAGCGCGCTGACTTTGTCTTCGGGTAGAAGTTCAGCCTGATACTCGTCTAGCCCTAGCTGACCAGCAATGTCAGCGGCAACGCTTTGACTGTCGCCTGTCAGCATAACGGTGCGAATACCCTGGCGCTGCAGGGCTTTTATCGCTTCGACGGCGTCAACTTTGAGCTGATCGGCAATTAATAGGTGTCCGGCATATTCGCCATCAACCGCTAAATGAGCTACCGAGCCGTCAACCACACAAACCGAGTGTGGAATATTTTCACGGTGCAGCAGCCGATCATTGCCGATTAGCACTTGGCGATCGCCTACTTGAGCCTGTACACCGTGTCCAGAAATTTCTCGATAGTTTTGCACACTAGCTGGATCAAGCGGTTGACCATAGGCGGCTCGAATCGATTGGGCGACGGGATGGTTAGAATGCATCTCAGCGATCGCGGCCCATTCCAAAAGCTGTGCAGGCGAAAAGCCATTGTCCGTGACTAGTGCCGTGACGTTGAAGTTGCCCTGAGTCAGCGTGCCAGTTTTGTCAAATACGACGGTTTTAACCTGGGTGAGCGCATCCAAAAAAGTTGCGCCTTTTACCAAAATACCTTGCTTAGCTGCCCCACCAATGCCGCCAAAGTAGCCTAAGGGAATGCTAATGACCAGCCCACAAGGACAAGAAATAACCAGCAAAACCAACGCGCGGTAAGTCCATACGGCGGGCGTTGCCCCCGCAATGAGTAACGGCGGCAAACTGGCAACGGCCAAAGAAATCAAAACCACGGCGGGCGTGTAGTAGCGGGCAAAGCGGGTAATAAATTTTTCGGTTTCGGCTTTTTGGCTGCTGGCGTTTTCAACCAGGTGAAGAATTTTAGCAATTGACGACTCGGCAAAGAGCTTGGTGACGCGCAGCGTTAAAACACCCGACTGATTGATCATGCCCGCTAGAACCGTTTCTCCGGGTGTGACCTGACGGGGGATTGATTCTCCAGTCAGCGCTGAAGTGTCAACTTGCGATTCACCGACGACGACTTCGCCATCGAGCGGCACTTTTTCGCCCGGTTTTACGACAATCAGACTGCCAACGGCCACTGTTTCAGGCGCTACGGGTTTAATTTGGCCGTTAACTTTGAGGTTGGCAACCTCTGGGCGCACTGCTAGCAGGGCTTTAATCGATCGCCGCGATCGCCCTACTGCCAAACCTTGAAACAGCTCACCGATCTGAAAAAACAGCATCACAGCAACAGCTTCGGGCACTTCGTGAATGGCGATCGCGCCTAAAGTCGCAATCGTCATCAAAAAATTTTCGTCAAACAGCCGCCCTCGCAAAATGTTTTTTCCAGCCGTCGTCAAAACACTCCAGCCGCTGATGAGATAGGCTGGCATCAGCACAGCATATTCGGCAATGGCTAGCGGCGTATTGTGTAGGGGCTGATTAAACACCAAGCCCACCAGGAACAGCACCAGAGCGATCGCCAAGGGACGAAGTTGCTGCCAAAGATCAAATTCAGCTTCTGCGTGATGGTGTTCAGAGCCGCAACAGTGAGCGTGAGCAGCGGCTACTGGCGTAGCTGAGTCAAGGTTGTTAGCGGGTAAGGGATGATGGCTCATGGCGATGCGGATGCCTTAGGCTCAATATCTGAACATGTATTCAGATATTAAAGCATAAAACTTTTTTAGCCGCATGGCTGCTAGGCGTTTACGGTCAAATTCTCAAGGTGTTCCTGGTTCATCTAAATGTTCTGCCACTTCTCGGTACAGGTTCATGATGTGATCATCGGCTAGGCGATAGTAAACATTGCGCCCCTGTTTGCGATAACGCACCAAACGTAAGCTTCTGAGAAGGCGAAGCTGGTGAGAAACGGCTGATTCTCCCATTTTGACTAAGGCAGCTAGGTCGCAGACGCAAAGTTCTTGCTTGGCCAGAGCCGACAGCAACTTCAGACGATTCGGATCGGCCAAAACGCCAAAAAATTCAGCCATGCGCTGTGCCTTTTCGGTGGGCAAAACCTGGGGCTGTACCTGACGAACGTTGTCTATGTGAACCAGAGAGTCTTTGCAGACAGGCGCTGCTGAGAGCGCATTGAAGGAAGTAGCTGAATTAGCGTGATTCATTATGATTGATTTAGGCCCGGCGATTTATTCTCTAGCAGGGCGAATGCTGCGATAGCGATCGCGGCGGATACCGTCTAAAACCGCATGGATAGCCTGAGGGGGTTCCCCCAGCGTTTTAAGTAAGTGCGATCCCAATTCTAACGCGGCTTCAAACTCTGGCTGTACCACCTCTCTAGCGCCCATTTGGGTTAGGAGATCGAGTTCTTGATTGCTGTGGGATCGGGCAATAATGTCGAGTTGGGGGGCTTGCCCTAGCGCTCGCTGTAGCAACAACCGGGCACTGGCTGGATCTGGCAACGCGATCGCCAGCGCTTTGGCCGTTTCAAGGTGGGTTTTTTCTAGCACCAGTTCGGCGTCAGCATCACCAAAAATGTAGGGAATTTGTCGATGACGCAAGCGCTGAATCGCTGCTTCGCTGTTTTCTACCACCAACACCGGATAGCCGCGACTTTGCAAGATGTTGACAATCACCTGCCCCACTCGGCCATAGCCAGCCACAATGACATGATCTCGCAGCGTTTCAGGCACCGATAGCAAGCGAGGTTCCTCGCGCTGCTTGAGATACTGTTTGAGCAAGGGCACTTGAGCAAAGCGATCGGCAAATCTGGCAGCACTTTTCATCCAAAGCGGGGTGAGCACCAGGGTAATGGCTGTCGTGCCCAGCAGCAGTGAATAGCGCTGCTCACCGATAAGCCCCATTTCAAACCCCACCAGCGATAACACAAAAGAAAACTCGCCAATTTGATTCAGGCCAAAGCTGGCGTTGATCGCTGTTTTAAACGAATAGCCAAATTGCAACACAATGGGCAAAATAATGGCGGCTTTTCCCAACATTACCAGCATTACCAGCCCTAAAATCGGCCCCCAATTTTGCCAAAGTACCTGTGGGTCAATCAACATGCCGATAGAGGCAAAAAACAAGCAAGCAAAAGTATCTCGTAGGGGCAACACCTTCGCTAAAGCCTGATCGGCATAATCAATTTCAGCAATCATCAAACCCGCCACAAAAGCACCCATTTCAATGGATAGCCCCAGCTCGGCGGTAATCCAGGCGACCCCCAGACAAAGGGCAATAACCGTCAATAAAAACAGTTCGCTGTTTTCAGTGGCGGCAATTTTTTGGATCAGTTGCGGCACAAGCCAGCGCCCCGCCGCGATCGCCCCGCCTAGAAAAATCAGGACTTTGAGCAAAGCGGCTGCCAGCGTTTGCCAAAGCTGTTCGGGTTGAGTCAGGGCGGGTAAAAAAGCAAGCATGAGTCCTAAGGCCAGATCTTGGGCAATCAAAATTGCCAGCATGATTTGCCCCTGGACAGTATTGGTTTCGCCCCGTTCAACCAGCGTTTTGAGCACAACGGCAGTAGACGACAGCGACAAAACCAGACCCAGGAAAATTCCTTGAATGGGGGAATCGGCCCATTGAAACCAAAGGGCGATCGCGGCAACTAACCCGGTGGTCAAGCCAATTTGCAGCAAACTCCCTTGCAGAGCAATATTTTTCACCCGTTTGAGTTCGGCTAACGAAAATTCCACCCCCAAGGCAAACAGCAAAAAGGCCACGCCAACTTCCGCCAAAGACTGAATTTGCTCAACATCTTGCAGCAACCCAAATCCATAAGGCCCCACCAGCAGCCCGGTCGCCAGATACCCTAAAAGTGCTGGCTGCTTAAACCGATAGGCCAAGTAGCCGCCCACCGCTGAAGATCCCAAAGCCAGCGTTAAATCTAAAATGAAATGATGCTCAGCAGCCATAGGTTATTTGTAAAGCTGAGTGTCTAAAGCAAACAGGTCAGGGATAAACCGGGAACTGTCAGGAGAAAAAGCGGCCTTCCTATCCTAACCCTGTCAAGTCCTTACCTTAGCGGCTGAATGCGGCCAGGTGGCCAGTAAATTTTGTAGGCTTCACCGAGAATATCTGAGCGCGGCAAAAAGCCCCAGACGTGAGAGTCGCCGCTAAGATTGCGGTTGTCGCCTAGCACAAAGTAGGTATTGGCGGGTATGGTTTCTGGGCCCCAGCGATAGTTGGGGGGCACCAAAAGATAGGGTTCGCTCAACGCTTGCTGATTGAGCCAAACCTGACCCGCTTCTACCTGTACCGTCTGCCCAGGTAAGCCAATCACTCGTTTAACCAGTAAGTCGTTAGGCAAAACGTCTGTTTCGGCTAGCGCTGCCACGGGGGGAGTAAACACGACGATGTCGCCTTGCTGCGGCCGATAAAACGGATTTTTGCGCACAAACAGGCGATCGCCTACTTGTAGCGTCGGCAGCATCGACTCACTGGGGATAATACACTGCTCAACAGATTGCTGAATCCAACCAGGGATAGTCCCCACAATCAGACGAATCATAATTAGACCTGCCACGACCACCGCGATCGCCCAAGGACGACGCTGGCTACTGCTGGCCTGAGTGCGATAAAGATGATAGCAGGCCAACGCCCAGATAAAAGGCGGTAGCACCATCAAAGACGGATAGCGATTTGCCATCAGCGCCAGCCCAATGCCGACAACCAGCAAACTACCGCCGACAACTGCTTGCTGAAAGTACAGATGCCCCAAACCGGGCAAAATTTGAGACAAAAAAATGCCATACCAAGCGTCTCGCGGCCCCAGCGCTGACCCCGAAGGCGGCGGTGCTAAGCTCAGAGTGTAGGTCTGCCAAATACCCAACAGGTAGAGGCCAAAGGCGATTCCCAACAGCAGCAAGCCCGTTAAGGTGTTGCCTGCGGGGGCAAAAATTGACCAAATGGCGCTACCTATCAGCCCAATTTCTGCCAAAATCAAACACAGACCCAACCCCTGGTTGCCCATATAGAGCTGACCCAAACCGGGAAACAAAGCCGAGAGGTTGACAGCAACCCAGGGATTCGGCGACTTCTGGGTGCTCACGTAAAGACGCGATCGCATGTTGAGTGACTTTGGCTCATTGCCTCCAGGATGACGCATCTTGTCTAGATGTGCTAGCCATCCCTACCCGATCAAACGTTTGGCGGCAACCTCCCTCGCCACAGGCCGCCTCAGTCGGTGACGGCCAAATTGTCTAACAAAAACGCCCACTTATCAGCCACTTCTTCAATGATTTTGCTAGTGGGCTTACCCGCACCGTGTCCAGCCTTGGTTTCAATGCGAATCAGCACCGGACGGCTACCTTGGTGAGCAGCTTGTAAAGCAGCGGCAAACTTAAAACTGTGGGCTGGTACCACCCGATCATCATGATCAGCCGTGGTAATGAGCGTAGCCGGGTAGTCAGTTCCTGGTTTGAGGTTGTGCAAAGGGGAATAAGCATAGAGCGCCTCAAACTCAGCTTCATTTTGAGGTGAACCATAGTCAGACTCCCAAGCCCAGCCAATGGTGAACTGGTTAAAACGCAGCATATCCATAACCCCTACAGCCGGTAGCGCCGCCGCAAACAGCTCTGGACGCTGGGTCATACAAGCTCCTACCAGCAACCCGCCATTGCTGCCCCCCATCATCGCCAGTTTGGCAGCAGAGGTGTATTGTTGCTCAATCAGCCACTCAGCAGCGGCAATAAAATCATCAAACACGTTCTGCTTGTTGAGTTTGGTGCCAGCCAGGTGCCAATCTTCGCCGTATTCGCCGCCGCCCCGCAAATTTGGAACCGCGTAGATACCGCCTAGCTCCATCCAGACCAGGTTACTTACCGAAAAGCTAGGGGTTAGTGAAATACTAAAGCCGCCGTAGCCGTAGAGTAGCGTTGGGTTTTGGCCGTTGAGCGCTAGTCCTTTTTTGTGGACGATAAACATCGGTAGCTGTGTACCGTCGCGGCTGGTGTAAAACACCTGTTCGGTTTGGTAGGCAGCCGGGTCAAAATCTACCTGCGGTTGCCGAAACAGGGTACTTTCCCCGGTGCGCATGTCGTAGCGGTAGAGGGTACTGGGGGTGGTGAAGCTGGTGTAACTATAAAAGGTTTCGGTGTCTTCTCGTTTGCCGTCAAAACCGCCTGCTGAACCAATGCCGGGTAGCGCCACTGTTCTAACGAAGGTGCCATCTAGCTCAAAAATTTTGATTGCTGTGTAGGCATCTTTGAGATAGTCCACCACAAACTGATGGTTCAGCAAACCGATACTTTGCAGCGTTTCTTCTGTCTCAGGAATCACTGTTTGCCAGTGCGACTTTTGCGGTTGAGTAATGTCGATGGCGATGAGCTTGCCTTTAGGGGCGTCTAAGTCGGTACGAAACCAAAAGCGGGAACCTTCGTTATCGATAAAACTATATTCGGCTTCGAACTCAGAAATTAGCTCCACAATTTCGCTGTGGGGCGTTTGCAGGTCTTGGTAAAACACCAGGTTGCGCGGGTCGGTGCCTCGCCAGACTGAAATAATCAAGTAGCGGCCATCATCCGTTACACCGCCGCTAAATCCCCATTCTTTTTGATCGAGACGCTGGTAAATTAGCTCGTCTTCAGCTTGAGAGGTGCCCAGGCGATGATAGTAAAGCTTTTGGTAATAGTTAACGGCTTCGAGTTTGGTGGCCGAGTCGGGTTCGTCGTAGCGGCTGTAGAAAAAGCCTTGGTGGTCGTGCGTCCAGGAAGCGCCGGAAAATTTGACCCATTGCAGGCGATCGCTTAAGTCTTGGCCTGTAGCAATTTCGCGTACGTACCACTCTACCCAATCTGACCCGGCAGTAGACAAGCCGTAGGCTAGATAAGCACCATTTTCGCTAATGGCGATGCTTTGGAGGGCAACTGTACCGTCTTCCGAGAGGGTGTTGGGGTCGAGCAAAACCTGGGGTTCAGCGTCTAGAGTTGCTAGGGTGTAAAGGACGCTTTGATTTTGCAAGCCGTCATTTTTGTAGTAAAAGTAGCGTCCCCCGCGTTTGAAAGGGATACCGTAGCGCTCGTAGTTCCACAGTTCGCTTAAACGCTGCTGAATGCGATCGCGCTGAGGCAAATCGGCTAAATAGCCAAAAGTCACCTGATTTTGAGCGGCAATCCATTGCTGCACCGCTTCTGCACTGGGGTCTTCTAGCCAGCGATAGGGATCGAGCACTTCAATGCCGTGGTATACATCGACTTGGTCGCTCTGATGGGTTTGCGGATAGCTAAGCGGCTGTTGCAGCATAAAAAATTGCTTTGTTTGGATGAAGGTCAAACGCCTAACTTGATTTTAGAAGTCCCGCCTCGATCTGACAGCGCTGTTAAACTTCAGCGTCTTCGTAAACCAGATCAGCTAGCTTGTCAGCCGCCCCCGGTGTACCTCGTACCTGCTGCAAGGCTTGGCTCATGGCTTCTAGCTGATGGGGGTGGGTAAGATAGGCCAGCAAGCGATCGCCCACCGACTGCCCACTCAAACGGCCCCATAACTCGGGTACGATCTCTCGTTTTGCCCAAATATTGGGCCAAGCAAACTGTTTGCCCGATCGCTGCAAAATCCCTAACACCACCAGGTTAAACAGCTTAATTAGCGGTCGGCCAATACCGGGCAACCCGCTCAAAATTCCCGGCAGTCCATCCCAAGAGCGCATAGCGTCTAGCTGATGCGTTGGCAGCAGCACCACCATCGGCACGGCTAACGCCCCTAGTTCGGCGGTATTAGCGCCAACGGTGGTAACGCAAACCCGACATTGGGTGAGAACGTCGTAGGCTGGAAAGGGCTGCCACAAAAAGACTTGGGTTCCCGCCTGGGTTTTGAGATAAGGAAGCGCCCCTGCCGCAGGTCTGACCAGTTGGGTTTGCGGGCCGTGAACCAAATGCACAATCGGATTAAAACTCGAATCGGCGTAACGGGCTAGCGTTTCTAAGTCGAGCGTTGGCGCGACCGGAATCACGTAGCGAGTTTGGGGACGAGCCTGCTTGAGGTAGTCAGCGATCGCCAAAACCAGCGGCACTCCCTGTTCTAGCTTGTTGGGTTTAGACCCCGGTAACAGACCGATTAATTCTGTCTCAGCGCTGAGATCGAGCGACTGTAGCAGCGACTCAGAAGCCGCCACCTGGCGAACATCGCTCATCAAATCGCCCACCACCGCCAGCTTGTGCCGATACTGACGCGGGCTACGGTCAATCACAGCCCCATTCATAACGCCAAAGCGATCGAGCCAGCGCAGCCAGCGGGCATCCCACTCGGCATAAATGACGCTTTTGTAGCCCAGACGCTTGCTAATCACCAGCGCATAAAACTGATCGCCACCGAGAAACAGCACCACGCCGCGATCGCGCCAATCCCAAGCTGCCGCCGTTTTGCCCCGCAGCAGAAATTGCCAAAAATGCTCGGCTGCTTGAACGCGATCAACCTCTGGGTAGCTTTGGCCAATTTGGGCTTCGCGGCCACTGGCATGGGGACAGGGGGACAGCACCAGCGAAATTCTCACCTGCTCATGGCTGGGAACCCGCTGACGCAGCGATCGCAGTACGGGCTTAACCCAGGTCGTAATTTCGCCCGGCCCGTTCGACAAAATCAAAATATCTAGCGGCGGCATAGCGGCATGCGTAACAAAGGTCTTTCCGACTATACTCGGCTATTGGCTTATTCAGACGGATGACAATCAAGTTCGATCGGCCAAAGGCTAACTTCGCCGTAGTCTGGAATCCAGGCTATCCACTGGCCATTGCACTGCCGACACAAAAGTAAAGCTTCGGCACTCTCAAACGGCACAGAAGCCGCTAACGGCACCCACTGCCCTGCCTGCAACTGGGCAGCGCAGTGCTGTAAATCCGCGATCGCAGCCATCAGCGATCGCGGTTCAATCAAAAAAAGCGGAGCACCCTTTGCCATTTGTCTGCCTTTCCCAGGCGATCGCAATTGTTTGGGGTTTGCCTGAGAGTTATGATCATTCAATTCTTTTCTGTATTCAATGATACAAAAAATTGCTTTTGGCTTCAGCGTCCTCTGAGAAACTTATTAGTTGTTCAGGCATCTTCATGCCTCTAAACCTCGTTAGAGTTGAAGAAACACTCTACAGCACGTTATGTCTAGACTCTTTGGCTCAATGCTGCTGGCAATTCTTGGCGTAGTGGTTTATCACCTGGCGCAAAAGTTTCAGCCGACCAGCGTGAGCCCTTTTTTGATTTTGAGCGTGGCCTACACTGTCGCCGCCGTCCTTTCCATCGGGCTGCACTGGCTGTTGCCGTTTGAAACGGTGCCTATGCAAAACTTTGCTTTGCCAGCCGTGGGTTTGGGCATTGCAATTGTCATCATCGAATTAGGATTTTTAACGGTCTACCGCTCAGGTTGGAATATAGGCATTGCTGGCGTTTTTGCAACGGCTGGCGCAACGTTGATCTTGCTCCCTATCGGGATAGTGGTCTTGCAAGAAAAAATTTCTAGCGTCAATGTCATCGGTATTGGCCTTTGCTTGTTGGGCTTGCTGCTGACGGCAAAACAATGATGGACAGGCGGATTGGCTTTGTCGGAGACTCTTTGGTCAATGGCACGGGAGATCCCACCTGTTTGGGCTGGGCCGGACGCCTCTGCTGCCAACAGCTACAGCGAGGTCACGCCCTCACTTATTACAACCTGGGGGTACGCGGCCAAACCAGCCAGCAAATTGAGCAGCGCTGGCAGCGTGAGGTTGCTTGTCGCCTGCCTGCCAACAGCCAAGGGTATGTAGTCTTTTCGTTTGGTGTCAACGACACCACTCTGGCAGCCGGACGGCTACGCGTAGCCCCACAGGAAACGTTGGCTGCCACCGCGCGGCTGCTGACAACTGCTAAAACTCGCTACTCCACCTTGATGATTGGGCCACCCGCGATCGCTGATGCTGAGCAAAACCAGCGGCTGGCCGCTTTGTCTGAGCAGTTGGCGCAGGTGTGCCAAACCGTAGCGGTACCTTATTTAGAGATATATACAGCAACGGCGCGATCGCCTGTTTGGTTAGCTGAACTGCAAGCAGGCGACGGCGCTCACCCAGGGGCTGCTGGCTACAGCGAACTGGCTCAATTAATTAGCCACTGGTCAGCTTGGCAGGCTTGGTTTGAGAGCTAAAGGCAACAGGATATGGGCTGCGGGCAGCAGAAAAGCCCTACTGTCAGCGGCTTGCCGCTATTGCAGCGGCTCAACCCGGCTGGCGACACTATAACCCAGCGACAGGCAAACTTCTATCTCAAGGTAGGGCAAGAAACGCTGTCATTTTTCTACATTGCTAGTAGCTAATTCATCTTTCTATACATTTATGCAAACCTACGATGTTGTGATCATCGGTGCAGGTCACAACGGCCTTGTTTGTGCCGCTTACCTGTTAAAAGCAGGGTACAGCGTCTTGGTTTTAGAAAAGCGTTCCATTCCGGGAGGAGCCGCCACTACTGAAGAAGCTTTACCCGAAAGCGCTCCCGGTTTTCGCTTCAACCTCTGTGCCATTGACCACGAATTTATTCATCTAGGCCCTGTTGTAGAAGAACTGGAGTTGCAAAAATACGGCTTAGACTACCTGTACTGCGACCCGGTGGTTTTTTGCCCTCACCCTGACGGCAAAGCATTTTTGGCACACCGTTCTGTAGAAAAGACCTGTGCTGAAATTGCCAAATACAGCGATCGCGACGCCCAAAAGTATGCCGAATATATGGATTTCTGGCAGCGCATGATTCAGGCCGTCAAGCCTGTATTTAATGCCCCACCCAAATCCATTGTCGATATCATCGGCAACTATGGTTTGCACAACCTGCAAGATTTATTTTCTCTCTTAGGCGGCGTCAACAAAACCCTAGACTTGCTGCGCACCCTCCTCACTAGCCCCAAAAACTCTCTGCAAGAATGGTTTGATAGCGAATTTTTAATTGCGCCGCTAGCCCGATTGGCCTCTGAGCTAGGAGCCCCCCCCTCGGAAAAAACCATTGCCATTGGAGCCATGATGATGGCTCTGCGTCACCATCCCGGTATGTCGCGCCCGCGGGGTGGCACAGGGGCACTCACGCAAGCGCTGGTCAACCTGATTCAACGAGAAGGGGGCGTCATTCTTTGTGACCAAGCCGTCGAGAAAGTCTTGGTCAGCAATCAAGGACGGGCTGAAGGGGTGAGTGTAGCAGGCGCTCAGGTCTATCGCGCTCGCAAAGGCGTAATTTCTAACTTGGATGCTAAACGTCTATTTTTGCAACTGCTGGAACCGGGTGACGTAGCCGCAGTTGATGATCAGCTCCGGACTCGTCTAGAACGGCGGATCGTCAACAACAACGAAACGATTCTCAAAATTGACTGTGCCCTTGCTGAAATTCCTCGCTTTGAGCGATTTGACCACAAAGATGAGTATTGGATGGGTTCGGTGCTAATTGCCGATTCTTTCAACCACGTTGAAGAAGCCCACTCCCTACCTGCCGTTGGCAAAATTCCAGACGAAAATCCTTCTTTGTATGTAGATGTCCCTACCGTACTCGACCCCTCCATGGCACCGCCCGGTAAGCATACACTGTGGATTGAGTTTTTTGCCCCTTATCAAATTGCTGGGGCTGAAGGCACCGGACTCAATGGCACTGGCTGGACAGACGAGCTTAAAAACAAAGTTGCCGATCGCGTCATCGATAAGCTAGCCGACTATACCCCCAATTTGAAGTCGTCGATAATTGCCCGTCGGGTAGAAAGTCCGGCTGAGCTGGGTCAACGCTTGGGGGCTTACAAGGGCAACTACTATCACGTTGATATGACGCTGGAGCAAATGCTGTTTTTGCGGCCTTTGCCCGAAATTTCTAACTACACTACTCCTATTGAAGGGCTATTTTTAACGGGAGCAGGCACCCACCCCGGTGGAGCCATTTCGGGTATGCCCGGTCGCAACTGTGCCCGAGTATTTATTAACCAACAAAACCCGATCCGGCAAAACCTCAAAGAGTTTGGCGACTGGCTGCAAAAGTCTGTCACCCCCTATAGCTAAAAGCAGAAGTCTGAGGGCAGAAGCAAAAGGCTTTCTGTCAGTGGCTTGTAGCCATCGAAGTGGTTTGACGCTAGTGGCTATGGCAATAACTTCTGATGTTGCCATAGCGCTAAGCTCCGGTCAGGATGGATTGACCCAACAGTTGTGTACAACCTTCTGAGCTACTTTTTGCACGGCTTGAGCCCAATCGGCTTGCGCCTCTAGTGCTTTTTCTACTTCGCTCAAACTGCGGTAAAAAAGCTGCCAGCCTTTTTGTTCGCGTTCATAAACCTGTTGCAGTGGGCTGGGTTGGCCTTGGGTAAAGTCTAAGCACTCTTGCAGTTGAGGAATCCCCACCCGCATAAACTCAGCCGCTTCTGCGGATTTGCCTTGGGCAAACAGGGTTGCGACCTTCAGCGAGAAGCGCAGCAAAGCAACTGTAATCGGCAGGTGCGAAATAAAGCAGCCAGTAAAGGGATTGGTCAGGGCTTTGATGGCATCTACGTCAGCAGGCAGGGCTTCTGCGTAAGCCGAAAACATCAAAATTCGCAGGTAGTCTCCAATTTGCTTGCCGACCTTGGCCATGGCGATCGCTTCTTGGGCAAACCCTTCTTTGTCGTGGCGCATTATCAGTCCGGCAGCGTGGGCATAGCCTAAGCGATCGCTTTGGGTCAGGGTTGAGAGCAAATAGGCTTGGTCTTCAGCTCGGCCAATAAAGCTAGGCGTAAAAGCCTGAAAGCGGCGCAAACTCTCAACCAAAATGCCGTTGGTGCCACCTGTGACATGAATCCGCTGTAGACAAGCCGCTTCACCATCTAGCCCCGACTCTGGCTGATAGCGGGTCATCATTTCAGCTTCGGTTGAGAGCGCCTGCGGCAGCTTGCTAAAGAAAATATAGTCATCGGGGCTGAGGCCACCACTGGGAAAAGTCACGTCGGGCGTAAACACTCCCTGGTGAATATCGCGCTGATTTACCAAAGCCCCTGCAATCATCCCTAGCTCAATGGGTTGCCCTGTCGCATCCTGACCTGTCGCTCCCCACAGCGGCGTTTGAAAATGCTCAAAGGCTGACGCCCCAGTTTGCTCAATTAGCTCTGGCTGGGGAAACACCTGGTCAAGGTCGATTTTGAACGTTGCTTTAATGTCGGGGTCGATGAAGACCTGCCAAAGGGCGGCGATCGCCTTCAAAAAGCTGTAATGTCGTCCATAGCGACCATCTACACCCAAAACCGACAGCAGCTCAGCCGCTTCATCAGTCGGGCAGCAGCGTTCGACAATTGGCAGCAAAACCTGCTGAATCAGGGTTTGGGTATCCGCTTCGGTAAAAGCAAAAATCTTGAGGTGATCGAGGGGTTCGTGAGCAGCTAGCACCCCCTGCAGGTAAAGTTTGCCCAGGGTTTGTAGGCGCTTGTGGGTCACGGAAACAGACAGCACACAGTTGACTTTATCGCTTAGCTCAGGCTGGCGCTGGCGCTCAACTGCCACTGCCTGGTTGAGATTTTTGAGGCCGTAGAGAATTTCGTTATTTTCAGGACGGGTGCCAATCGGGATGGGGTGGTCGTACCAGTAGAGCTGAGGCTCTTGCAAGGTTTGGTCAATTTGGGTTCTGAAGGACTGGTCAAAGTTAGCTAGATCGGCACTGGCTAGTGGTACCGTCAGCAGGGCATTGGAGGTAAAAAGAATTTCTTTGGCTGGGTTTTGAATGGGCGCTGGGTTAAGCTGGTCGATTTTAACGGTGCGCTTGTCGCGTAAGGCGGCAATTTGCGCCGCCTCCTGACCCCAAATTCCGGTACCTTCAGGAAAAAAGAGCGACCAAATGATTTCTGCGATCGCCGTTTCGTCCGTCGGCTGATCTGCTAACTGAGTGGCAGCTTGCGCGAACCGATCGCTTAGCATCGGGTCTTGCTGGCAGCGCTGGGTTAGCTCTGTGGTGATGAGCTGAAGGCTGTGGAGATAAAACTTAGCCCAGTCTCCCCACTGCGGCGAGGTAGCCAGTTTTTCCAGATAGGTTTGGGCAGGGGCAAACTCAGGATGGCGATCGCCTGCCAGCAAAATTAAAAAAGCTGAATTGAGCGTTTGCAGGGTTGGCGTAATACCTTGCTCAGACAGATGAGGTGGCTCAGCCGCCGCCAGCGAGACGGTTTTGAGTGGCTGAGACTGAAGTAGAAAGGTGATGATCGGGTTAAGTGCTGTCATTGCTGAGTCAGTTTCCAAAGCGCCACGAGAACCGATGCAACCTGTCTATTTATAAGCCAAATTACTGGCTGAGAAGGTGATTTAGACTTCAAAGCCTCCTAGAATTACGATGACTTTATCTGCCACTTATGGTTTCTTCAGAGGGCTGGCTTCGTCACTGCCAGCAAAGCTAAGCAGCCTGGTCTAGCTATAGCGGTTGCCACCAGCGCTAAGCCACTTCAATTTTGACCACCAAAGCTTAAGCTTATTGAGCAAGTATCCCGCCAAACACGTCTCTCAAGCTATTTTGGAAGATACTTTAGTTATCAGCTATTGATTCCCTTTAAATCTATGGCTAACTTAAACTCAACTTCTGCGATCGCTACTGTGGACGCTTTAACCCAAGCCTATGCCAGCGGTGAGCGCAACTTTTCCGGCATTAACTTGGCAACTGCCAATCTTCAGGGCGTATCGCTCAAAGGCGCTGACCTTAGCTACGGTGACCTCAGCGGCGCTGATCTCAGTCAGGCGAGTCTGCGCGGAGCCGACTTGAGCTATGCCGATCTACGAGGCAGCAACCTCGCCAGCGCCGATCTGCGGGGGGCTATGCTGATTGGCACCAACCTGCAAGAAGCCACCCTCACAGCGGCTAATCTTAAAGATGCCGATTACGATCCTGAAGAAACTCGTTTTCCGCTAGGATTTGACCCAACTCAGGCAGGTATGCGCAGCGATCGCTAGGCGGCGGTTCTTAAAACTAAAAGGCGCTCAGCCACAGCACACCTGGTAGGGTGACAAAGCTAAGCAAGGTAGACAGTACAATCGTTCTGGCAACTCGTACCGTATCACCGCCCAGTTCTGTCACCCAAATCAAAGAATTCACCGCTACGGGCATAGCCGCTTGTAGTACCAGCACTTGTAAGTCTAGCCCCGTCAAACCCAGCAGTCGGCCAACGGTGTAAGCCAGCAATGGCGAGGCAACCAGTCTTAAACCCGCGCCAAACAGTTCATAACGCCCAAAGGCGAACTGGGTACGCGACAACTGGATGCCTAAAGTCAATAGAGCAATTGGAATGGCTCCGCCGCTTAGCAACGTTACCCCGCGCTCAATTGCCTGGGGTAAAGCTTCATTGCCGACTTGCAAACCGAGGCCAATCAGCGCCGCCCATAGCACGGGTAATCGCAGGGTAAAGCGAAGTCCGGCCCGCAAACCAGCCCCCTTCAGCACAATGGGAAAGACGCTGGCAATCATCAGGCTTGATCCCACCAGGTACACGACAGCTCGCTCTAGTCCAGCTTCCCCCAACGAAAACAGCACAAATGGCAACCCCATGTTGCCAACATTGGCAAACAAAGTAGTGGCAATTAGGCTTTTTTGCTCGTCTGGCGAAAATTTGAGGCCACGGCCTACCCCCACCGCCAGCAGGTATAGCAAAGCCGTATTCAGCAAAAAGGCCGCTACCAGCGCGATCGCACTTTCTAGCGCGAGGGTTGTTTCAGCCAGACTAGCCAGCACCAACGCGGGCAGCAGCGCATAAATATTTAAGCGGGCTAGCGTCTGTAAATCTAGCTCAAAGGTGCGCCCGACCCACATGCCTGCCAGCGCTACCAGAGCAATCGGCAGCACCGCCGAAACTAAAACAGCCATATTCTCAGACGAAAGCCACCGTCTTGTGTATCCTAACGCCTTTACTGAGGCGATCGCCCGGTGCTACCTGGGCTCAGCGCTTGTTTGAGCAGGTTACGGCTGAGGCGGATGTTTGCGAGCCAGCCCTAACAGGGGCAACGGGGGACGCGACGAGCGATCGGGCAGGGCGCGTAAGGGAGGCTGCTCTACCAAGAGAACGGGTCGTCGCTGCCGCCGCCACCCATAAAACGCTAAGGCTCCTCCACTGGCTACCAGTCCAAAAATGAGGAGTGAGCCGCTACTTTCTACCCCACCCAATACAGCGTCCACCAGCCCAGCCGTGAAAACAAAACTGACGACGGGTTCGCGGCGATAGGCGAGTTTCAGTAATCGAGAGAACGAATAACTCATAACCCTTCTAGATGGCAAAACTGAGCGGGTTTCTGAAGTGCTCTATCAGTGCTGGGCTGTTTGCTAATGCAGCCCTAACCAGGCTAAAACGCCTTTGCCAGTGACAAACTCAATTAGCACAACAATGATAAAGCCCACCATTGCAGCCCGACCATTGAGCCGTTCTGCATATTCGTTGAAGCCACTTTTTGGCCGCTCTAAGTTAGGAACGGCGGTAGGCTCAGACTTTGACCCAACAGATGACACAACAGATTCCTCCCACTTTGGCTAACCTTATCTTCGTCCGTGCTAGAAGGTGCCGTCAATGGCGGATTGCCGTCCCTCTGCCTAGAGAAAACTCATGGGGTTGACAGGTTCGCCGTTGCGCCTCACCTCAAAGTGCAGATGAGGCCCGGTTGAAAGTCCGGTTGAGCCAACTGCTGCGATCGCCTGCCCTTGTTGAATTCCCTGGCCTTCACTCACGTACAGTTCGCTGGCGTGGGCGTAGAGCGTTGTCAGACCGCCCCCATGATCGATAATGACCGCCTGCCCATAGCCGCCATACCAGCCCGAAAAGATCACCCGCCCTGAGTCAGCCGCCCGGATGGTACTGCCATGACTAGCGCCAAAATCGACGCCAGAATGAAACCGACGGTACCCCAAAATAGGGTGTACCCGAGTGCCAAAATTGCTGGTAATGCTGCCTGCGGCTGGATAAATCATTTGCCCAGTTCCCCGGATGCTGCTGCTTTGGGCAGCAATCCGTTGCCGAATTAACTCGGCCAATTTGGCAGAATCACGAGCCAGTTGAGCTTCAGCGGCTTCTAGGGCTGAGCGATCTTGCTTGAGGCGGCTGATGAGTTGTTCTTGCTGCTGGGCTTGAACTTCATACTGCTGCTTTTGCGCCAGGAGTTCTTGCTGAGCCAGGGCAACCTGATTTTTTTGGTTTTCAACTTCGGCTCGCTGCTGGGCTAGTTCATCGGCTTGGCGTTTGAGGTCTACCAGGGTAGTGCGATCGGCGTCATAAACCAGGCGCAGTTGGCGGCGGCGATCGATAAATTGATTGAGGTCTTGACTTTGTAGCAAAACGGCCCAACCCCGGCTGTGCTGCTGGCGCTGCAAAAATTGAAGGCGGGCAACCGCTGCCTGCTGCATGGTTTGGTAAGCTTTTTCGGCGATCGCTAGCGCCTGCTGGAGTTTTTGGAGCTGTTGCTCGGCAGTGGCTAAGCGTCGCTCGGTTTCTTGAATTTGAGCAGTGGTGGCCTGAATTGTTTGTTGCAGGCCGTCTAGATGTTGCTCGGCTGCTTGCTCCAGATTTTGTAAGCGATCGCGCTCTTGGGTGAGATCAGAGCGTTTTTTTTCAATTTCTTGATGTTGCTGCTGCAATTCTTCCACAGAGGGATTAGCCTGGGCGATCGCCGGGGCGGTTAGCCAGTGAGCAGGTTTAGTCGCCGCCAAAAAAGCAGGCAAGGGCGATAGCAACAGCGCCAACAAAACCGCCAACCCCCACAGGAGCATTCGCCGTCGGGTTTGAGGTTGTCGCGTAGGTTGTTTAATCTGCTGCATCATTTGCCTTAACGCCAGCCCAAAGCCACCACACCAAAGGCTGTCATGACCAGCCCAGAAACCCTATTTAACCACCGCAATCGCTGCGGGTTAAACCTCGCTCGAAAAAGATTAACACTCCAGCTCAATAACCACCACCACAAGGCTGAACCGAGAAAGACGCCTAACACTAACACGCTGGAGTCTAAATAGCTGCGATCGCCTTCGGCAATGCCTAACCCGGCAAAAATAGCCACAAAGGAGAGAATAGTGGCGGGATTGGTTAGCGTTAGCGCTAGGGTTGAAAAGTAAGCCCCTAGCAGCGTTGATTGAGGGGCAACGGCTGCCGCCGTTTCGGCAGGCTGGCTAACGAAAATTTTAGCCCCCAGGTAAATTAAAAAAAGCCCGCCGATTAGCCGTAGCCACAGCGTTTGCTCAACTAAAAACTGCGTTAAAAAAGTTAGGCCAAAGCCAGCAACACAGCCATAAAAACCGTCGGCAGTAGCAGCCCCCAAGCCAGAAACTAAACCAGACAACCTTCCCAACACCAGGGTGCGTCGAATACACAAAACGCCAATTGGCCCTACCGGAGCGGCGATTGATAAACCCAACAGTAAGCCTTGCAGCAAAAGAGGCATGGTGAATTAAGCGGGTAAGAGAATGAAAACAACAGCCACAGCAGCAAAATGCTTTAAGTCAGCAATTGCCTCGTTACTCAGCCAACGCGGGCATTGGTAACAGCGGACTTTCTTTAAGCGTGGAGAGAACAATCGTCGTGCGTGTTTTTTGCACGCCTTCTAAGCTTTTGAGTTCGTCACTGATCAGATGCTCTAAATCCTGAGTATTGCGACAGCGGACTTTGAGCCAGTAGTCATCTTCTCCGGTGATGTGATGACACTCCTGAATTTCAGACAGGGCGGCCACTTTCTGAAGAAAGGTGGCTCGGTGTTGGGGATGGCTCAGCGTGACGGCAATAAAAGCCGTTAAGTGATACCCCAAGGTTTGGGGATTGATGTAGGCGTGGTAACCCTGAATCACGCCTTGTTCTTCTAACTTGCGTACGCGATCGGCTGTGGCAGGGGCAGATAGACCCAGAACAGACGCTAACTCAGCCCAAGTGATGCGGGCACGAGCCATCAAACAGGCGATCGCTTTGAGATCTAAGGGGCTAAGGGGCATGTGCAGGCAAAAAGGGCTAGCCGATAGACATGGATAAATTTTAAGCAAAACACGGTTTTTGGGCACAAGTGCTTTGGAAAAATAAGTTTTAACCCATATTTGCTTTTGAAAACAAAGTTTTTAGCGCAATACCGATGACGCGGCAGCGTTGTTTGCTTGTTGATGCCCCAGCCCAAACGACCCATTTTTCCATAAACCAGCCATAAACCAGGCGGTTACTATCAATTTTGGATTTTGGATTTTGGATTTTGGATTGAACAGTCTTGGCTCTGCATCCGTTTCGTCAGTCTCATCTGTACCTTTCTTTTGAAGAATCGGTGTGAGACGCCGCTGGCTTGCCACCGCAGCAGGCCAGATCAACGGGTTTCAGGCGGTCGAGGTTAAGACTCTAGTTTGGTTAGGGCGATCGCCAGTTGCCGCGAGGAAGTCATTACAATAAGGAACAACGTCTTTATTTTCATCCCATCTACCCGCTATATGATTCAAGCCTTGACTCAGTGTCTCAATTCCCTCTCTTTGCCAGTCGATTGGGTGGGTATTCGAGCCATCAAAGAGTCTGTCAACCAGCGCTCTATGCGAGATGGGATGCCTCAGCGCAACGCCCAGTCGCTCAGTCGAGGGGCTATGGTAGAGGTGTTAGCCCAAGGACAGTTGGGGTATGCAGCCACCAACGTTCTCTCGGTGGCAGGGCTGCAACAAGCCGTCGCCGCCGCCTATCAACAAGCCGTGGCAGCCAGCCAGTGGCAGCTTTATGCCGCGTCGCCTTCGGTGCGCCCCGCCGTTGTCGGTCGGTATCAGTCTTGGCAGCAAAAGCCATTTTCAGCCCTGAGTCCAGCCGATATCAACGATGTGCTGGTACGTATCTGTCAGCGGTTGCAGGTGTCTGACGAAATTGTGCAAACCAACGCAACGGCGATCGCCAACGAAACAGAATCTTGGTTTGTTAGCAGCAGCGGCGCAGAAATTTATCAGCAGTTTTTTCTGGTTGAAACCCATTTTGGCGCGACGGCCCAAGCGAAGGGAATAACCCAACAGCGCAGCGATAACGGTTCGCTGGCTCGCTGCTATCAGGGCGGCTGGGAGTTTTTTCTCGAAGCTGATCTGTGGCAGCGGGTAGAGCAGGTGGGGCAGCAAGCCATTGAGCTACTGAGTGCGCCTGACTGTCCGGATATGACGACAACGCTGGTGCTAGCCCCTGACCAGATGATGCTGCAAATTCACGAAAGCATTGGTCATCCGCTGGAGCTAGATCGAATTTTGGGCGATGAGCGTAACTACGCAGGCGGCAGCTTTGTCCAGCCTACCGATTTTGGTCGTTTAACCTACGGATCGCCTTTGATGAACGTTACGTTTGATCCAACGGTGGCGGGAGAATTTGCCAGCTATGGTTTTGATGATGCAGGCACCCCCGCCACTCGCGAGTATTTAATTCGCGCGGGGGTGCTAGAGCGGGGGCTGGGTAGCTTAGAAAGTCAGGCTCGTTTGGGGGTTCCGGGTGTGGCCTGTGCCCGTGCCGCTTTGTGGAATCGCCCTGCCATCGATCGCATGGCCAACATCAACCTAGAGCCAGGAGATCAGTCTTTTGCGGATTTGATTGGCAGCATTGAGCAGGGCGTTTATATGCAAACGAATCGCTCTTGGTCAATTGATGACCAGCGCTATAAGTTTCAGTTTGGCTGTGAGTATGCTCAGCGGATTGAATCGGGACAGCTAACGCAGACATTGCGTAACCCCAACTACCGCGCTACTACTCCTCAGTTTTGGCAAAGCTTAAAAGCGGTAGGCGATCGCACTACTTGGCAAATGTACGGTACGCCTTTTTGCGGCAAAGGGGAACCCAATCAGGTCATTCGCGTTGGCCACGGTGCCCCGGTTTGTGCGTTTGAAGCCGTAGAAGTGTTTGGGGGTGCTGCATGAAGCTAATGTGGGAAGCCCTGTTTGAGCAGATAGCCGCTGATCTGCGATCGCAGTTACAAGCAGACGAGTCTTTTACGCTGACGCTAACGGCGGAGGCAAGTCAGTTTTTGCGCTTTAACCAAGCCAAGGTGCGGCAAAGTGGACTGGTGCGAGATGGGGAACTGCAACTGACGCTGATTAAGCAGCAACGCTTAGGCGATCGCAGCTTTCCGTTAACCGGCGAGAAAGCCGTCGATTTAGATCAGGTTCAGACTGCTTTAAGCGAGTTGCGGGCAGAGGTGCCCACTTTACCCGCCGACCCGCATGGGGTGTTGCCTAGAGGTAGCGCCGTTAGCCATGAAGCGCATCAGGGGCAATTGTTAGCGCCTGAGGTTGTGGCCGCGACCTTGCTCGCACCTGTGCAGGCGTTAGATTTTGTCGGCCTTTATGCCGGGGGGCAGGTGATTCGCGCTTACGCCGACTCGGCAGGCCAAACCCACTGGTTTGAGACAGAAACTTTCACCCTCGACTATTCTTGCTTTACCGCCGATAAGCAGGCAGTTAAAGGTACGGTGGCGGGTAGCCACTGGCAAGCGGCTACCTATCAGCACGCGATCGCCCAAACTAAAACTTTGCTGGCTAAATTGTCTCAGCCACCCAAGCCGATTCAGCGTGGCAGCTATCGTACTTATTTGGCTCCGGCGGCGGTAGCCGACTTAATTTCAATGTTTTCCTGGGGTGGGGTGAGCGAAGGTGCCATTCGTCGAGGGGGTAGCCCCTTTAGCCTAATGCGCCGGGGAGAGAAACAGCTTTCGCCAAAATTTACGCTGGTAGAAGACTTTTCGCACGGCCTAGTGCCCCGGTTTAACGAATTAGGGGAGGTAGCACCGTTGCAGCTACCGATTATCACCGCTGGCAAATTGCAAAACAGCCTGGTTAGCTCGCGTACGGCCAAAGAGTATGAGATTGACTCTAATTACGCGGCGCGGGGAGAATATTTGCGATCGCCTGAAGTTCGCCCCGGCGATTTAGCTGAAGCCGACATTTTAACGGCGCTAGACACCGGGCTATACGTTTCTAATTTGCACTATCTCAACTGGAGCGATCGCCCCCAGGGACGCATTACTGGCATGACTCGCTATGCCTGTTTTTGGGTTGAGGCCGGTGAAATTGTCGCCCCGATTCAAAATCTCCGCTTTGATGAAAGTTTTTATCGGATTTTTGGTGAACAACTCTTGGCGCTCACGGATTTTCAACAGTTTATTCCAGAGGTCGGAACTTACAGCCATCGCTCTTTGGGGGGGAGCTGTGTGCCAGGTGCTTTGGTAGAAGGACTCACCTATACTCTCTAAAGTGGATCAACTGTCTTAGCTAGGCGGGAGCTGTCATCAATGTCTACTTCTGGGATAGTGAACTGTGAATCGCGTATCTGAGCAGCGACTGACGTTTTCTGCTAGCAGTCTAATTATCCTGATTGCTGCTGTTCCTCTGCTGATTTTGCTCTGGCAGTTGAAGGGACTGATTCTGCTGGTGATGATTTCAGTGGTTTTGGCCTCTGCGATCGCGCCTGTGGTGGATTGGGCAGAGCGCTATCGGGTACCCCGCTGGCTTTCGGTGGTGCTGATTTATCTGACTTTGATTAGCACCATTGTCGGAGCCGTGTTACTTATTGGCCCGACCATATTTGAACAAATCGAACGGCTGATTCGGCAAATTCCGCTTTCTTTGCGCAGCGTCGTTACCTACGCTGAGGCTTGGGTGATGAACCTCAACGATACCCGCCCTGAACTGGCGGGGGAATTGTTTAATCAGGTGCTCGATGTGCAGGCGTTAACCCGCTGGGCGATTCAATCGAGTCAGCAACTGTTAGTGCGCTCTTACGGTGTTACAACCGGGATTTTGGGCGGGGTTTTTAGCTTAATTTTGTCGCTGTTTTTGTCGGGCTACATGCTGGCCGATAGCCGTACCCTGATTAAAAATTTGGTCAGACTTTTACCGCAACCCTGGGAAGATCGCTTTGCGGCTCAGGTAGCTCCGGTTAGCTATCGCATTGGCAGCTATATTCGCGGTCGTTTAATTGTTTCTGCGATTTTGTCTGTAGCGACAACCACCAGTCTCAGCGTTTTGGGGCTTTCAGATTTTGCTTTGGGTTTAGGGGCGATCGCGGGGGTCACTAACCTGATTCCTTTTTTAGGGCCAATCTTGGGGGCGATTCCAGCGATTGTGGTAGCCGCCTCTCAAGGGGGGTGGACGTTTTTGTGGGTGATTTTGCTGTACGTGATTTTGCAAAACCTAGAAACCTATGTGCTAGATCCGCTTTTAGTGGGATCGTCTGTGGGTGTGCATCCGCTTTACCAGCTTTTGGCGGTTCTAGGGGGTACGCAGGTGCTAGGCATTATTGGGGCACTGATTGTGCCCCCTTGGATTGCTGGAGGAGCCGTCATTTTAGAAAATCTCTACCTGCGACCGAAGCTGATGGCAGAACGACGGCGGCAAGCCCAAAGCGATCGCCCTGCGGAAGACAGTCCGGTTGAAACGGCAGTGTTACCTCGATAGGGCGTTAAAACTGGCGAAACTGCTACTGATCAAGCTGCTGCCATGCCTTTTCAACTGCGATCGCCCAGCCTGCTGGCCCTGGCTGAGGGGCAATCTGCCAGCCCCGATCGCTCAGTTTAGGGTGGGGGCCAGTGGCAGCGGGAATAACAATGGCAATATCGACGTTTTCTAGCAGGTCAATGTCGTTGGGGCTGTTGCCTAAGCCAATAGTCGTCAACGGGCGATCGCTAGCTGCTTGATAGAGCGCTTTTAGCTCAAGGGCGGCGGCTCCTTTGCCCGCTTCGCTGCCAATGAGATGCGAAAAGCGATCGCCCACTACCAGCCGAAACCCCATGTCCGCAGCGGCGGCTTCCAGGTCGGCTGCTGCAATGTTTTTAGGCGTCAAAAAAGGTTCGGTGAACTCGCGGGCTTTGGCTTCTTTGGCATCTTCAAACGCTAGACCCGTCAATGTCTGAATTTGATCCACCGCCAGATCGCCAAACCCTTTGAGGGGGCGTCCTACCGATTGCGCCACCGCTTTGAGGCCAGCTCGCGCCATCACGTAAGTGCAGCCAAGTGCCAAAACCCAGTAGTTGCCGACTAACTCGGCAGCTTCAGGCCGTTCAAACGCTGGATAGTCAACTGGAATAAAAACGCCACTGCCGTTTTCGGTGATAAAGGGCGTCTGGAGCGAAAGCTGCTGAATGAACGTTTCAACTTCCGCCCGCGTTTTGCTGGTCACCGGAATCACTGGAACATGGGCGGCTTTGAGCTGCTCTAGCAAAGGCTGGGCAGCGGCATAACTATACGTTTCGGCATCGAGTAAAGTGCCGTCTAAGTCGGTAAAGATCAGCAATGGGGGAGAAGACATCAGCATCTGTGTTAGCTCTCAACAAAGGCAATCACCATCCCCATTATTAATGATGTGCCCAGACCGATTGAGATAGTCTTTCCCCTTTATCCTAGAAAAGGGAATATTGAATTATTTGCATGACTAGCCTCAGACCCCAGACTTCAAAAGCGATTCGCATCGCCGTGATCGGCGATGTTCATGACCAGTGGGAACCTGCCGATAGCGCTGCTCTGGCTCAACTCAAGGTGGATTTAGCCCTTTTTGTGGGAGATTTTGGCAATGAAGCGGTTGAGGTTGTCCGGGCGATCGCTGCCCTCGACTTGCCCAAGGCGGCTGTTTTAGGCAACCACGATGCCTGGTTTAGCGCGACAGAATGGGGTCGTAAAAAGTGTCCTTACAATCGCCAGCTAGAAGATCGGGTGCAGCAACAACTGGATTTGTTAGGGGTGGCTCACGTTGGCTATAGCAAGCTAGAACTGCCGTGGCTCAACCTTACCGTTGTGGGGGGCCGTCCTTTTAGCTGGGGCGGGTCTAAATGGAAACACGTCGCTGACTTTTACCAGCAGCGCTACAGCATTGACAGCTTAGCGGCTTCAACCGCCTACTTGCGATCGCAGGTAGAGCAAGCCAACCACGAAACGATTATTTTTGTCGGCCACTGCGGCCCTGCCGGATTGGGAGCAGATCCAGAAGCCCCCTGTGGTAAAGACTGGAATCCGGTGGGGGGAGACTACGGCGATCCAGACTTCGCCGCTGCGATCGCTCTAGCCCAGCAAAGAGGAAAACAGGTACCGCTGGTCACCTTTGGCCACATGCACCACCGTCTGCGCCACCGCCAAGATCGACTGCGGCAGCGGTTAGTTCAAGATGCCGCCGGAACGGTGTATCTCAACGCTGCCAGCGTTCCTCGCATTATTAAATCTGAGACAACCTGCTTGCGAAATTTTTCTCTGGTGGTGGTTGAGCAGGGTGAAGTGGTTGAAGCTAGCCTGGTCTGGCTGGACGAAACATTGGCGATCGCTTCCCAAGAAGTTCTCTATTCTCGTCCAGTTACATCGCTATCGGTGGGATAACCCCAAGCAAAATTGGCGGCACAGGCTTTAAGCACGGTCACCCCCACTACCAGCGAGTTTCAAATTCTAACAGCAAACCCGATCGCTCGTTGAAGTCTTCATAGCTGGTCGTGCCTCGCAGCGTAAACTGATCGCTAATGCGATAACGCAAGTTGAACTGGGGCGGGTCGTCCGCCGTGATAATTTGCAACAGCGAAGCCGAAAGATTGCTAGAAATATTGAAACCCACTTCAGCCCCTAGCTCAATACTGCCCCCCGTTTCTTGTGCTGAGGCGCTGTTGGCCGGAAAAAGCCTAAATTCGCTAAGACTCAGCGCATTGCCAATGGTGTCTTGTATGGCAATCAGAAAAGCACTACTGGCTAGCGTTACCAACCCCTGAAACTCATCTTGACCACCCGAACCAACGGATTCTAGCGCGCTGACAAAGCCCCCACTGAGCAACGCCAAAATTTCCCCTTCGCTACGCGGCGGCGAACTCGACAGCACAATGTTGTCTGTAATGTTGCTGTTGAGCTGGCTAGCTGGCCCCACCACTTCCGCCCGAATCCGCACGGTTTGAATCGAACCTTGGTTCAGCCCTAGTAGTTCGGTGGGGGGTTCCGTCCGCTCAGAAGGCGGATAAGGCGTGCTATCAGCAAAGGTAAAGCCAGGGGTATTGGCCTCTTGCACCGATGCCTGCAGAGTGACGTTCAAGTCTGGATCGAGTCCTTGGCCGGGTGAAAAAGTGGCGGTGTTTTCATCGCCAACCACCCGAAACTGAGTCGTATACAAGTTAACCCGACCGCGGGGGAGCGAAATGACCCCTTCGGGTTGCAAATTGCTAAACGTACCGTCAATAGATAGCGTTCCGGCAGCAACAAAGTTGAGCAAATTACCCTGCACGATTTGCACATCGTCTGCCAGGATCAGCTCCAAATCGCTTAGCTGCGGTGGCGAAACGAGGGTCGTTGCTTGGGCAGAAGCCGTGCTGTCGGGGGTGGCCGCTCCCTGGCCTTCTGGCAAAAAGACTCGACCATCCGATAGCACCACCTGACCCCCAATCAGCGGGGCAAAAGCGCTGCCGCCCAATACCAGCGTGCCAGCTACGTTACCGTTGTATAGCCCCTTAAAGTTCAGCGCAATCTGCTCTAGCTGAAGGGTCAAAGGCTGTTCGACGGCTGGCTGATCGGCCTGTAGGTCTTCAACGTCGGGATCGGTCGTAATCGGAGCTAGCAGTGGGAAGATGCCCTGGCCGCTCACCTGGCCGTTACTCAAGTTACCCGATAGATTTTGAACGATAATTTGCTCTCCCTGAAAATTAGCCAGCGCCGAAAAATTGGTTAGCGTCTCGTTGGGCAGCAAAATCGAAGTAAGGGTGGCATTTTCAACTTGCGCCTGCCCGGTAAGGCTGGTAATGAGGGGAAAGCTGGAATAGGCGGGCCAAAAGCCAACGGCATCAAACTGAACTTCACCTTCGCCTTCTTCCCAGGTAACCTGGCGGGTAAAGAGGTTGAGCAGGGCTAGTCCTTCGTCGTTGACTTCAGCGCTGGCTTCAAAGCGATCGCTGGCTGGCTCTATTACCAAACCCGGATAGCGCAGGGGAAAGCTAGCGGTGACAATTAACGGATCGGGTTCTTCCACCACAACCCGGCTGATGACGTTAAATCGGGCTTCGTTATAAATAAAGTCTGCCTGAGCTGACTCAATGCTGCGGTTGTTGATGGTGCCTTGGTCTAAGGTAACACTGCCTCGTAGCTGTGGATTTTGCAAACTGCCCGTTAAACTGGCATTGGCGTTGAGTTTACCGTCTAAGCTGACGGGCAAACGCCGCACTAAGCGGCGCAACCGCGAAACTGGCAGGTTTTCAGCCGTCAAACTGAGGGTACGCCGTTCGGCATCGGCTTGCCGCAACGCGACATCTCCCACCAGACTGAGGAAGATATTTTCTGTTGTCGAACGCAGACTAATCGGCTCTAGCGTTAAAATACCGTCTCCATAGCTGCCCTCGGCGATCACTTCATCAGCAGCATAGTCGCTGCCCCAACGCCAGTTTGAACCAGTCAGGTCAAAATCAACTTCTAGCCCGGTTTGCGCTGAGCTAGCAAGGCGAATATCACCTGTAAAAGCCCCTTCTAGCTCTGATAGCGGTGGAAAAGGAGCCGCCGCCGCTTCAGCAACGGCGATATCCTGAAGCGCTTGAATTTCGGAGAGTCGCTGGATCTGTCTGAGTAAGGTGGCGTTGGCACTGCCTGCGGGCTGAGTCGCCAGTAGCCTTTCCACCTCTTCGGGCGAAAGCTCGACCCCAAGGGGCGCTCTAAAGCCGCGCCGCAAGTCGGCTAGGTCGGTGATTTGCAAAGCGGCCAAAATGTCTTGCAGTCTTCCTTGCGTTACTTGCAAATCTGCCAGTAGCGTTGGCGTTGCGCCGGGGGCGTAGCGTCCGGTTAACTGATATTCGCTTTCGCCACGGATTAAGCGTCCGGCGGTTAGCTGGGCAACGCCATCTTGATAAGAGACGCGACCCGTAAAGCGATCGGCTGTAATGTAACCCAAACCGGGGCGATCGATATTGAGTTCAGCTACAAATTCTTGGGCTTGCAGGTCAATCGTTAGCAGCGCTTCATCAATTCTGCCGCTGACCTGGCCAATATTGGCAACGCCGCCGGGGGGTAAGTTGAGCGCCAACAGCGGAAAGTTTTCAATTTCAACCCGCAGTAAATTGTCGGCGGTGGTTTGACCCACAGCGCTGGCTTCGTCGAGCGCCACCGTAAAGTTTAAGTTGCGATCGCTGAGGCGATAGTCTACTTGAATCTCATCTTCTGGGCCTAGTAGGGTGAGGTTGAACTGGTTGCTATTGGTCAGGCTCACTTCACCGACGAGGCGCGGATCAAAGGCCAGTTCGTTGACTACAAAGTCTGAAAGAGCCAGATCGCCAACCAAGTTGAGATTGCTAGGCGTACCCGACAGCCGCCCCCGAAAATCGGCTCGGCCAGCCAACGCGACAACGCTAGGCAGGTTGAGCGGTAGTGCCTGTAGCGGATAGTCGTTAGTTTGTAGGTTGAGGTCAATACTGGCGATCGCGGGGGCATTCGCGCCGCTCAGACGCGGGGTAATCGTACCGCTGGCTTGCAGGCCAGCGCCGCTCGCCTGAGCAATATTGATTTGGCGACCATCCCAGGAGAGGGTAGCCGAGAGCGGCTGACTAAGTTCAGCTAGCTGAGGCGAATAAGCGGCAAAACTAGCCAACCCTTGAGAAAGAGCCACATCCCCTTGCGCCTGAATGCCAGCGAGGCTGAAATCATTGACGTTGCCAGAAAGCTGTAGCTGACCGCTAGCGTTGCCGCGTAAAGCCGCCGAAAACTGACTCAACGCTAGCCCACTGCTGCGGACATCAGCACTCCACAAACCATTGGCTAGCCGAGTCACTGCGTTGAGACGGCCTGAGTCTAGCTGAACGGCAATATCGCCTTGGCCGCGAATGCCAGCGAGGCTCAGGTCATCGAGACTACCGGAAAGCTGCGCCTGCCCGCTGGCATTGCCCTGCAAATTGGGGGAAAACTGACTCAGCGCTAGACCCCTGCTGCTGAGATCTGCGTTCCAAAAACCGTTAGCCAGCGTGGCGTCTACGTTTAAGCGGCCAGCGGCCAACTGTAGGGCAGCTTCTCCTTGGGCGCGAATGCCAGCAAGGCTAAAGTCATCAAGACTGCCTGAAAGCAAAAAGTCGCCATCGGCTGTGCCTGCTAGCGTGTCGTTAAACTGCCCCAGTTGAATGCCCTGTCCTCGCAAATTGGCCTGCCACAGTCTATTAGCTAGCGTGCCGCTGCCGCTAACGGTGCCCCCGGCAACTTGAACAACGGTGTCGCTAAAGTTAATGCGATCGCCAGCAAATTCAATGGCCCCCCGGCTAGGATAAGACGCCCCTGGGGCTTGCCAGTTGACAAAGCCGCGCAAGTTGTTAATCGGCCCGGTCACTTCTGCATCAACGGCTAGTCGCCCTAGCTGTACCGTCTCTGGCAGACCATAGGCTTGCCCAATGGCATCGGCAGGTAGCGCTTGTCCTTCTGCTTGCAAAAACAGTTCACCCACTTCTCCCAGGCGGTAGCGGCCTCGTCCAACTAGCCGACCACCCGCAGTCGGTAAAGCTTGAAACTGGCTAATAGTTAGCACCGGGCGATCGAAGGAAAAGGCTAGCCCCAGTTCCGTAAAACTGACTCTGTCGATCAGGGTGCTGCCTAAAGAAGCGATCGTGCCAGTCACGTTAGGATCGTCTAACGGCCCTGTGACAGCGACGTCAGCCGTAAAAGCCCCTTCTGCTTCAATCGGCAAATCAACGGCGAAGGTATCAACCACCTGATCAACCGTGAAGCTGGCAATGCTGCCCTCTAGGTCATAGCCTTGCTGGAGGTCAATGACCCCGGCTGCAGTGGCGGCAATTTCACCATAGCGAGCGCGAGTGTCTTCTAAGGTGATTTCAGAGCCATCAAACCGTAACTGACTGTCAATGGCTTCGATCGGGTTGGGTAAGGCTTCGAGCGCCACGCCACCGTCCGTAATTTCAGCCGCCCCTTGTAGCTTTAACGGGGCTTCTGGGCGAACTTCAATGTCAACACTGCCGCTGACGGTGCCCGCCTGAATTTCGAGCGGTAAGGGCGATCGCACAAACGAAAAAGCCAGCGGGGCAAAATCGGCAATGCGCACTTCCTGGGCATTGACAGCAATATTGGTGTTCACCCCTGCGGCAAACTCTTCTGTCTCCACCCCTTCCGGCAGTTGTAAAAAAGACCCTTTGACATCAAGCTGGCCGCCAACCGTTGGCTGAGCCGCCACCTCAAAGCTGATTTCTTGTGGCTCTATGGCAATTTCTTGTCCTTCTTGCTTAGGCAATTGGTAAGCTGAAAACTCTACAACCCCAGCAATCTCTTCTAAGGAAATCAAATCGTCGCCAGCATCTAGCTCGTTGTAGGGCACCAAAACGAGCTGTCCTTCTGCCACGCTAACCCGCGTCAGTTTGATTTCAATTAGCCGCTCTTCTCGTTCTGGCAGTTCTAGATCAGTCCATTGCCGCGTTGCGTTTTGCTCTAGGTACCCGCGAACTTCATTGAGTTCAAGCTGTAAATTGAGATCCTGGGTTAGCAGTGCCTCTAGCAGGTTGAACTTGACAACGATCGATTCTACAAAAAGCTCATCTGGGTCTGTTTCGGTTGCTGGGGCTGCCGATGGGCCAAAGCGAATGCTCGAAAGGGTAACCCGCTCAACCTCACCGAGCTGAATCGGTCGGTCGAGTAAATCGCTCAAAATTTGAGAAATACGGGGAGATAAACGTTCATGAACAAAGATCCAGGCCCATAACGCCCCCCCTGTTGCGACCAGAACGGCGATCGCGCCGAAAAAGAGTCCTACCCGAATCCAAAGCCGCCTTCTAGGTGAATCATCATGAGACGATTCAGGCTCAAGCTGGGGAGAATTTGTCATGACTGTCTATGCCACCCACCTCACCATACCTAATGAAACAGACATCTTGCTTTCTGCCAAGTCTAGCAGGCTAGGGGTTTGGCCCAACTCTTTTGGCTAATAAAATCAGACCCCTTTAGCCAAAAGAAAATAGCGGCCTCTAGGTTACCTGCGACCACTAAGATAAAATCACATCGATACTTGTGAAACTGAGACAAGTCAATGCGCATTTTTGTCATTTTGTTTAATGCTCGCTCTGAAAATGAGGGCATTCACACCTTAAAAGCAGGCGATCGCAACGTCGTTTTGATGTTTGAGAATGAAGAAGATGCCGCTCGCTACAGCCTCATGTTAGAGGCTCAAGATCTTCCCTCTCCGGCCGTTGAGGCTTTTGAGCTAGAAGAAATTGAAGAATTTTGCGCTGCGGCTGGCTATGAATACAAGCTCGTGCCAGAAGGAACGCTAGCCATTCCACCCGAACAAAATGTAGACAAGACTGATTGGGATCCTGACGCGGCGGCGGCTGATGGGTTCCCGACACCAACGGCTGAAGGGGGGGTATCTGCCGCCGAATTGGATCAAATTCGCCAGCGACTTGAAGGCTTACTGTAGCCAGCGTTGCCAGAGAAGCCAGTCAATGTAGGGTTGGGTTGATATTAGCGATCGCCTCAGATGTTAACGTTCTGGCGTAATCGCCTCTGGGCAAGCGGCTTGCACAAAATTAATTACGGCTTCAAATTGAAAGTTTTGTACCCAGTTTTCTAGCTGACGAGCCAGCGCTATAGACGACGCGGGCAACTGCTGAATCAAGGCTAAACACTGCTGGTCAGAACCTACCAGCGCCATTTCATAAAGCTGCTTGACCCAATTGACCGGGGCTGCTGCCAGCAACGTTTGTAAGCCTTCTCGATCAGACGGTAGGGGGAGGGCTGATGCAGCCGCCTCAGCCGCCTCTTCTTCTAAGCGAACTGATAGATAGCAAGCAATTTTTTCTAGCAGCAGCGCCTTTTGTAGCGGCTTGCTGACAAAAGCATCACAGCCAGCCGCTAAACAGCGGGCTTGGTCTTCGGCAAACGCATTCGCCGACACGGCAATAATCACAGGTGGCCTAATATCGGGATTGGCAGCCTGTTGAGTCCGAATACGCTGGGTGGTTTCGCAGCCGTCTAGCACCGGCATTTTGGTATCCATCAAAATCAGATGTGGTTGCCAGGTTTGCCAGTGTTCGATCGCCATCTGGCCATTGATCGCTTCTTGCACCTGAAAACCCACCGTCTTCAGGATCTTTTTCATCAACAGTCGGCTAACCGCATCGTCGTCTACAACCAAAACGCGATAGTCTGCCTGCGGAGTCGCCAGGGTGAGCGGTGCCGTCGTTAGGTGGGTTCGAGTAGTAAAAATCTGGGCTAAATTAACCGGAATTCGCAGATCAAAACGTGCCCCCTGACCGGGTGTGCTTTCAATATCGATACTGCCACCCATCGCTTGCGCAAATTTCTGGCTGATGGCTAACCCCAAACCTGTTCCTTGCAAAGACTTTTTTCCGGCTTGAGCCTGCTCAAAGGGAAGAAAAATGCGGCGGATTTCTGCAGCGGATAAACCTGGCCCGGTGTCTTGCACCGCAAAGGATAGCCCAATAGCTTGCTTGGAGCGATCGCCTGATCGCCTAGGGGCTGGTTCACATTGAGAAACCTGTAGCCGCACCGTTCCTTGAGGGGTAAACTTAATCGCATTGTCAAGCAAATTGAGCAAAATTTGCCGTAGCTTGCGCTCATCAGCGGAAATGTACTGAGGCACATTTGCCTCGTAGTGAAAGATTAGCTGCAAGGGCTTGGCGACCACTTTTACTTGCAACATCTCTTCCACACTGTCTAGCAACTGGTAGAGGTCAAACGTGTCTTCGTCTAGTTGAATATTGCCAGCCTCAATTTTAGATAGCTCTAAAATGTCATTAATCAGCCCCAAAAGGTGCTGACCACTGCGATTGACAATTTCTAAAGAGCTTTGATGTTCCCGGCTAAGGGCGCTATCTTGCCCCATAATCTGGGTGAAACCCAAAATTGCATTGAGCGGTGTCCGTAGCTCGTGGCTCATGCTGGCTAAAAACTGACTTTTAGCCTGATTAGCAGCTTCGGCGGCTTCCTTCGCTTGAAAAAGCTGTTCTTCAGCCCGTTTACGTTCGCTGATATCACGCACAATGACCACAACTTCGTCTACACCACTGGTAGCAATTCGAGCTTCTTGGTGACGTACCTCGCCGTCAATCGAGAGACTGTATTCATACACATGGGTTTGTTGCGTCTGTAAAACCTGCTCTACATGCTGCAGATACTGCTGCACAATGTCGGCAGGCAGCACTTCATGAATACTGGCTCCTCGCATATTAGAGTGGGGCATCATCACCTGGAAATCTCTGGCGGGGCGAAAATCCAGGTAACGCCCGGATTTGGTCATACGAATGATTAAATCGGGAATGGCTTCTAAAAGGGCACGGTTCATGGCTTCGCTTTCCCGCAGCGCCAAACTCGCCTGCTTCAGGGCGGTAATGTCACTGGCTGTGCCCGTAGCCCCGACTACATTGCCCTCTTCGTCACGAACGACGGTGGCGTTGAAGAGGAGGTAAATTAAGCTGTTGTCTTTAGCCAGGTTGACAATTTCGCATTGACGGCAATCTTCCCCGGTTAAAATTTGCTCAAACTTTTGCAGGCGAGACTGAGAAGAAATGGCTGGTAAAAAGTCGGTAAAGTGTCGCCCGATCATTTCGTTGGGTTCATAGCCATAGATTTGTTTAACGGCTTGATTGACAAACGTGTAGTGGCCGTCTAAATCGGTGGCGAAAATCATGTCTTGCGAAGTTTCAACTAAATCTCGATACTGGGCTTCGCGGCGAGCTAAAGACTTTTCAGCTAGCTTGCGTTTGGTAATGTCTGTCGCTACTCCAAGAACCAATTTTGTCTGGCCATCACTGGAGGAGATGGGCTTTTTAACCGTTTGGAAATATCTGACTTCTCCTGATTTTGTAGTAATAGCTTCTTCAAAAAAACAAGGTTTTCCGGTTTCTAATACGTAGCGATCGCAGTAGGAAAAATGCTCAACCTCATCGCTGTTGGAGTTAAAATCAGCATCAGTTTTACCAATCAAATTAGGTACGACTGTTTCGTATAATTCGGCTGTGGCGCGATTGGCTAAAACAAATCTACCGCTAATATCTTTGGCAAAAATCAAGTTGGGTGGCGCATCAATAACGCTGTAAAGAAAGTTTTTTTGCGCTCTGAGTCTTTCTTCTGCATAAATGGCACTTAGATATTTGCCAATGCTTTGCGCCATTAGCTCAACGATTTCTTGCTCGTAGTGGGTAAACTCGGTTCTAGCTACAGTTGAAAAAAAGCAGAGGGTGCCATAGAGCGTTTCATCTACCCAAATCGGAGTGCCAATATAGGACTCTAGCTTGAACTGTTGATAGCAGGGATGACACCGTAAATTTGTGTTACTAACCTGCGTATAGGTGACTGTCTTTTGCTGCTCAAAAACCTGATGGCAGTATACGTTTTCGATGGATAGCGAAAGGTTAGCTTTGAGTTCAGTGATATCAGACTTGACTGCCAGCATTCTATAGGTTTTGCCTTCAAAGGTGCCAATAGAACCCTGGTCAAAGTGAAGCAAATCACAGCCAGTTTTAATATAGTCGGCAAAGAGATCGTCTAACGTTGGAAAGCTGGAAAGTTGCAGGCGATGAAGCTGACTTAAGCTCAGGGTGAATTTGGTGAGTTTTTCTGCTTGTCTAAGCAGGGTTATTTCGATCGCTTTATAGACTGTAATGTCTTGACCAATCCAAATAATGGAAGCTGCTGAAAGCGGTATAATTTTCGCGCTATACCACTTGGGGCGATTTTCGATGGTGAGACAATACTCGCAATCAACCGTTGTTTGAGTAGACAGCGCCTGTTGAATATGACTGACAAAATAATCAGCTTGGGTGGCGGCAAAAAGTTCGTATAGCGTTTGGCCTAAATATTTCTGACCTAAAGGATAGGTACGCTCTAGCTCAGTCGGCATCACTTGCAGGTAGCGACCCTCAGCATCTAACACCCAAACCATTTCTCCCATTACCGAAAGCAATTGCTGCAAGGGAGCCGAGAGAATTTCGACAGGCTTAAGCGTTTCGGTTGCAGGCGGTTGTAACAGGGATTGCGATCGCAGGAGACCAATAACTTGCCCTTGCCCATCAACAACTGGCAGCGCCAGCAGGGGGCTTTGGTGCAAAAGTTCTAAAACAACCAGGCGATCGCTGAGGTGATTGGCTTGGAGAATCTGCGGCGGCTGTGACATTATTTGCCCTACGCTCAAGACCGACAGATTAGCCTGCGTAGCCACTAACCCCACCACATCTTGAGCGGTGAACCAACCGATGAGATTCGTTTTGCCTGAACTGGCTTCATCAACGATTAAGAGGCAGTCTGACTGAGCTTGATGGAGTTGAGCGATCGCGCTTTGAGCCGAACAAGCGGGCGAAACCCTAAGACAATTGCGATCAATTGCTTGCAGAATCGAGATGTTGGATGTCAAGCTCACGGCCTCTCCATCTAGCCTGCCGCTAATCTAGGTTCACACCTTATCATTTACTATTCTTCCCGTAGACCGCCATCTTGCTTAACTCTTGCCCCTGTTTAGACATTGGCCTGATAGAGTAAAGGGCAGCTAATTTGAGGGAGAGACGCTGATGCATCAATCTGAGATGTCTTCTACTGAATCGAATTCCTTCAGCGATCGCGGTCATCTTTTAACTGAACAGGTAAATTCTGCCAGTCAGCAACTGGATCAGCTTTCTAGCCTAGAAATTGTTGATTTATGCAATCGCGAAGATCAAAAGACCATCAGCGCCATCGCCGCCGCCCGTGAACCCCTGGCCGCTGCCATTGAGATGACGGCTACGGCGCTGCGTCGAGGGGGTCGCCTGTTTTATGTAGGGGCGGGTACGAGTGGTCGATTGGGTGTTTTAGATGCGGCAGAGTGTCCGCCAACTTTTTGTACCCATCCAGACCAGGTACAGGGCATTATCGCCGGGGGCGCTGGGGCGCTGGTACGCAGCTCAGAAGCGTTAGAAGACATTGAAGACGACGGCATGGAAGCGATCGCCATGCACAAAATTACCCAGCGGGATGTGGTTGTGGGCATTACGGCAGGTGGGACTACCCCTTATGTGCATGGCGCAATCAAAGCGGCTCGACAACGAGGTGCCAAAACGGTTTTTATAGCCTGTGTTCCGGCTGAGCAGGTAGCCGCTCAGGCGGACGTTGACATTCGGTTGCTGGTTGGCCCTGAAGTGTTAGCTGGCTCTACCCGTTTGAAAGCAGGCACAGTGACTAAAATGGCGCTCAACATTCTGTCAACGGGGGTTATGGTCAAGCTGGGCAAAGTTTATGGCAACCGCATGATTGACGTTTCAGTCACCAATACCAAGCTGCGCGATCGCGCTTTGCGCATTCTCTGCGACCTCACCGACTTAGATCGAGCGACTGCCGAAACCTGGCTAGACAAAAGCGGACAGCGGGTTAAGCTAACGCTGTTGATGTACTGGGGGCAACTGGAGGTGGCCGCTGCTGAGCAAGTTTTAGCCGCCCATCAGGGCGACCTCCGACAGGCGCTTGCTAGCCTAAGCTTGGGCTAACTCGCGCAAAATGGTTGACACCGATCGCGGTTGCCAGCCTAGCTCTTTTTGAGCTTTGCTGGCGTCAATCCGCACACAGCGATCGTAAATATAGTGAACCCGCTCTCGGCTCAGCGGCGGGTTCCAGGCGAACAAGCGGCCGACTGGCTCTAGCAGATTGCCCAACAGCCTGACTAACCAGGCAGGCGGCTCTGCCGGAACGGAGATGCCCGTTTCCTGGCTCAAAAGCTGAAACATTTCTCGCGTTGAGAGTTCACCAGCCGAAATGATGTAATGCTCTCCGGCAGGGGCTTTTGCCGCCGCCAGCATGAGAGCCGCCACCAAATCATCTACATGTACTACCCCGGTGAGGCGATCGCCCCCCGGCCATAGCTTTAGTCGTCGTTTGAGAAAAAGCTGAATCACCGGGCCAAAATGGGGGTCATCAGGGCCGAGGATGCCTGCTGGCATGAGACTGACCGTATACAAACCCTGGGCTGCTGCTTGATCAACTAGCTGCTGGGCTTGATATTTGGTGCGATCGTAAGCCGAAGAAAAGTCAGCCTGGGTACGTTGAAATGTTTCATCCACCACCTGACCCTGAGTATCACCAAAGACGCCAATGGTGCTGCAATAGATCACCTTGGGTGAAGGGTTAGCCATCAACGCTGCTTCTAGCACTGTGCGGGTACCGACGACATTGACCCGCTCCATTTCAGCCGCTTTGACAATCCCTAAATCTACATAAGCAGCGATGTGAAAGACAACATCCACCCCGCTAATGGCTTTGTCTAAGGCGGCGCGATCGCTGATGTCGCCATAAACCAGTGGGAAGTCTAAGGCGGCCAGCCGAGACAAATTGCTGGTTGGGCGCACTAAACCCACCACTTCATGCCCTTGCTGTAGCAGCGCTTTGACTAAATGCGAACCCGTGAAGCCATTGGCCCCGGTGACTAAGGCTTTCATAAGGCTTTTTCGTAGATGCGATAGGTTTTGGTGATGTGGGCACCTGAGGCTTCAATAATTTTGCGCGAGGGCAGATTGTCTTCAAACACCCAAGAAAGTTCGGCTTGCTTATAGGGTTTTTGCTTTTTGGTGCCCCCCTTCATGCCCAGATAAACTAGCGCCAGCGGTACCATCTTACGGCGATAGGCTGGCAACGCGCAGATGGCAATTACCCGACCGCGATCGATCTGCCGCCGATACCAGAGAAACTTGAGAATGCCTAGCCAGTTGAGCCGACCATTCACCTGCTTCAGCGGAATGTTGTAGTCAGGTAGCCCCATAAAAAAGCCAATCATTTGGCCTTGGTCTTCAGCAATGACAAAAACATCTGGATCGACTAGCTGCTGTAGCTCCCTGGCTTCTTGCATAAATTCGGCTTCAGTGCGAGCCGAAGAACTCCAGTTGTGGGCAAAGGCGGTGGTAAAAAGCTGATAAAGGCTACGGCAATCTTGTTCAAAGGCTTCGCCTTTGGTATGAAGGGGGCGAAAGGTAATTCCGGCTTTTTCGGCAATTTGGCAGGCTCGTTCAAACTGGCTGGGCAACGACTGCGCCAATGGTAAATCGTAGGCGTAGGCATCTTTGGCTTTGTGCCAGCCAGCTAGCCTCATCAAGTCGTCGTAGTAGGGCGGGTTGTAGGGCATCATCACCATGGGCGGTGTGTCAAACCCATCGACTAAGAAAAAGCAGTTGTTGTGGGTAGATAAATCAATGGGGCCACGAGCAAGGGGCATATCGCGATCGCGCAGCCATTGACAGGCGGTGTCTAATAGCGCGGTTGCGATCGCAGCGTCATTTATACATTCAAAAAAGCCAAACAGCCCCACCTGTTGACCTTCGCGTTCAATCAAACGCTGATTGATGGCTGCAACAATGCGACCGATCGGTTGCCCCTGGGAGAAAGCGACAAACTGCTGGAGTTCGCCGTAGCTAAAGAAGGGATTGTCAGGCCGAAATTGCTTTTCAATACTTGACGTCAGCGGCTTCACCCAGTTGGCATCCCCTTGGTAAACGCGATCGGGCACGGCCAGGAAAGCGGCTTGATCGGCAGGGGTGGTAACGGGCTTGATTTCGAACTGGGTTGTCACAGCAGTCATGGAGATTACCGGGCAGCATTAGCAAGCGGTGAAGCTGCAAGCGTCGTTCCCAGGTGGCCACCTGGGAACGAGACTGGCTAAAAAATCAGGCCGTATACTGAACCACAGAGCCACAGAGCTTTTCGCGCACGGCTATCATGGCTTCGACTAACTGATCCATCTCCGCATGGGTATGGAGCGCGTTGGCAGTAATCCGCAGTCGGGGCTTGGCAATAAACCAAATGGGCGATACCCATAGCCCAAACTCTTCCATCAAACAGCGAGCAAAGGGTTTGGGCTTTAGCTCTGACGGCAAAATCACAGGAATGACGTTAGTTTCACCAATCGCATCAAAGCCAGCTTCAATCAGGCGCGATCGCAAATAGCGAGTATTCGACTGCAAAGTTGCCACCAGATCAGGACGCTGGCGGACTTGGCGAATACTTTCTAACGCGGCGGCTGTCACCGGCGGCGGCAGGGAGATGGTACCGATAGAGGTCGGCGAAACATCCAACAGGTCGATGAGTTCGCGGTTGGGAGCACTAATGGCGGCTCCAGCCGATCCGGCAAACTTAGAAAACGTCGTCATGATCAAAGGGACGATGCCGCGATCGATCACCGACTGGGGAGTAATGCCGAAGTGGTCATAAATGCCTTCTCCTTTGGAGCCAATTGCACCACTGGCATGGGCTTCATCCATGACGACGACGCTGCCTGGATAGTGCTCCAGAATATCGAGCATTTTAGGCAACGGCACCACATCGCCATCCATGGAAAAGACCGCATCAGAAACAACCATAATGCGATCGCCCGGACGGGCATAGCGGCGCACCTTACGAGCTAAATCGTCCATATCGCAGTGACGATAAGCCTTTACCCGGACGTTAGGGCTGTGGCTAAACATCTTGCCAGAGCGATTGCTGGCATTAACGACGGCTGAAATAATGCAACCGTGATTGAGCACGTCGGTAAAGATTAAGGTTTCTCTTGTGTGCTCGAACCCCGGAACTGGCACGGCCAAGTGGCAAAAGCCATCCATGAGCGCTTGTAGCGCCATCCAGGCATTGAGAAACAAGTGGGTATGAGGCAAATGCTTAAAAGCGGAAATTTCTGCTTCTAGCTGCCGATGTAAATCAATCCGACCGCTTAAAACTGAGCAAGAACTATTAGACGTACCGTATTGCAGGATAGACTCAATCGCTGCCTGTTTCACAGGTTCAGCCTGAGCTAGCCCTAATACATCGTTTGTACAAAAAGTTAAGACCTTATGGTGCTTACCCGTTGCCTGTTCTTCAATCTCGACCAAGTTACCCTGCTTTTGATGGCAGATAAACTTGTCGGGATAAAGGCCACTGGCATAAAGATGCTGCATGTAGTCATTAACGACGTCCACAATCTACTCCTCTCACCTACACTTAGAGTCCTGAACTAGTTCAAAATTACGATCGCTTGCAACTGCAGTTGGTGGGTTCAATGACCGATCTGATTGTTGCATGAACTTTTCGTACTGGCCGATAATTACCCGTTGCAGCGCGATGATGGCAGGGTTCACTTCCACGTAATTGCGTTGAGGATTTGCCGTATAGTTGCGCTGCTCACTTTCCATCATCTCAACATCTTGGTGGAGAAATTTGAGAAATATTTGGTGCAACACCCCTTTTTCTAGCAGTTTTCCAAGCTTGCCCTGAAGCAGCCAACTCGGCAACGGCAGCTTCAAAAACAGCATAGAGAAAGAACGGGTCAAAGTTGGCCCGATCGGTAGCCGCATAAGATATAGCGAAGAAACGCCCTCTAGCGAACTGTGGTAGTGCGGATATTGATAGTGAATTGAAACTGTCCGCGTGGTGACGCCATTGCCAGTTTTCCCCAGACCCATCAGCTTGGTCAGCACCCCTTGATAAGACACCTGATAGTCGGCGTAAACATCTGCTTCAGTTTGTTTGAGACCTAGAAGTATGGGGTCAAACCAGCCCTGGAGTTCTTTGTGCAAAAAACCGTGGAACACATCCATCGTGTTTTCGTTGCAGATGGAAAAATGAGCCTGGAATTCACCTGGAATCCGAACCATAAACCATTCTTTGGCGTCGTATTCGGGGATTTGGGGTAGCGGATGCTGATCAGCCAAGGCTGGATCACCTGGAAAAACCCAAAGAATGCCATACTTTTCTTGAATGGGATAACTGCGGGCTTGGGCACAGGGCAGTTTCTGGTCGCGAGGGAAGTAAGGGATGTGAACACATTCCCCGGAACCCTTAAACTCCCATCCGTGATAAGGACAGGTGAGATGAGAGCCGTGAACTTCGCCTTTGTGTAGCTCAACCCCTTTGTGCGGGCAGGCATCTTCTAAGGCGAAAACTTGCCCAGCGTGGTCTCGGTAGATGGCAATATTTTGTTGCCAAACGCTGACAGGTATAATCTCGCCCGGTTTGAGCTGAGCAGCCCAGCTAACGGGATACCAGTAGTTGGGATTGATGCCAGTTTCTCGGACACGCCTGTAAATGGATTGACCTTTGAGGACAGCTGATTCCATAGATAAGGGCAGAGACTGTAACGTAAAGATAAATCTTACGAAATAAAGCTTAATTATTTCTGAATAGCCCTTAGCATACCGTGAATTCCACAGGCTGTCTGCCTGAAAAAGGACGTAAAGTCTGCCAAGGAACTTCGATAAACAGAAGCTAGTCAGCAGGGTTAGCCAAACCCGACCCGTTGTGACTGACTAGACGCGATCGCGGGGTAAATTTCTCCCGATGCGGCGGCTAAAAAGCCCGATCGAGATGGGGCTAGAGCCGACGGTTCGTGGCTAAAGCGAATAAATCAGCGATTTAACAAATATTAATCTTTCAGGCTATAGTTGCAGAACACGCTATTTGAACACTTTGGAGCTGCTTTTTCTACCTTGTCTGTTTGTGATTCTCCTAAACAGCAAAGCGATCGCCTGATTCCGTCTCGGCAACGGTTGTTCGTGATGCTGGTGTTGCTGCTGGCGGGCTGCTTGTCCAGCGCGACTGGATCGATTGTCGCTCCGGTGTTTCCTGAAATTATTGAGCAGCTACAGATTGATCCGGGGTGGGCGGGTGTATTGGTTAGCGCCCACACGTTGACCACGGCTCTGGCGAGTCCTGTGTTGGGGCTTTTGGCCAATCGCTGGGGGGTTTTGCCGATTTTGCTGCCGTCGCTGGTGGCTTATGCCGTCTTTGGCGTGGGCGGGGCGATCGCTGCTAACTTTTGGACAATGCTGCTGTGTCGAGGCTTGGTTGGGGCTGCCAGTGGTGGTATTGCCGCAGGCAGTATTGGCTTGCTCAGCAATTTGTATGGCGGTGAAGCGCGATCGCGCATGATGGGTTACGCCACCAGTGCTTTAGCTAGCGCCACGGTGGTTTTTCCTATTTTGGGGGGCTGGCTGGGGCTATATCACTGGCGCTGGGCTTTTGGGCTGTATGGGTTGAGCTTACCCGTTGCGATCGCGGCGGCAATTCTTTTTCCTCGCCAGGTTCAGCAGTTAAGTCAAACGGTTGACCTGCGTCAGGCGCAGGGAATTCGCCAGGTTTTACAACAGCGCAAAATTTGGTTTTTGTTTGCGGCACTAGCTGCCGTTTCCGCTATTTTTTACGTCGTCGTTGTATATGCGCCGCTCTATCTCAAAGCTGCGATCGGAGCTAGTTCGCTGCTCAACGGTATTGTGCTGGCCTCCCGCGCGATCGGAGCAGCCGTGCTGTCGGCTGTGGGAGCCAATCGTTTAGCCAAAGCCATTGGCCTATCGTCTACGATTGCAGTGGGCTTTTTGTGTATGGCGTTGTCTCTGGCGGCAATTCCCAACTTAGTCAATCCTTCGCTGATATTGCTAACGGCTTTGCTGTTTGGCTTAGGGTTCGGTTTAGTGATGCCTAATTTTTATAGTGGTTTAGCCAATCTATCGCCCGACAGTCAGCGATCGGGGGTGCTGGCTTTGGGAACTGGCTTTGCCTCGCTGGGGCAGTTTGTCTCTCCCCTCATTTTTGGCTCCGTTTGGAAGGCGGCTGGGGGTAGCGTCTTCTACGCAGCAGCAGGCATAGCGGTTATTATAGGCATTCTAAGCTGGCAACGACGGTAGACGATTTGGGGAGCTATGGTTGAGAAAACCGCCAGGGCGAGGCTGTTGCAGCGTTGGGCAATTCCAGGATTGCTGGTGGTGGTGGCGCTGCGCCAGATTTGGTTAAGTCATACGGTGGGGCTAAGTGCTTGGCACGGCGGCGGATTTGGCATGTTTGCCTCGGTCGATCGCGACGAACGACGGCTGATTCAGGTGCAGGCGGCTACTTGTCAGGGGCAGATGATTCAAGTTGATTTGCGCCCTCCCAGTACACTGCTGAGTGAAGCAGAACTGATCCACGTCATGACTGTGCCGAAGGTGGCTTTGCTGGAAGCTGTGGGTCAAAAGGTGCTGGCGGCTACCCTGCAGCCGAGCGATCGCCCCAATGTCTATTTAGCGCAGGCGGCGCAAACGGTTGACTACCCCTCTGAAACTTGCCTGCAACAGGTAACGGTGCAAGTTTGGCGACCCTATCATCGCCGTCATTTAGGTCAGATTTGGTATGAGCCAATATCGCCAGCAGTTGAGGTCAGCCAATGATTCAAGCTTGGAGCCAACGCTGGTCGCAAACCATTACCCGCTTGCTCAACCAACCTCGCTACCAGCTGATTTTGCGGCTGACGCTGGTTATTGTGGCTTTACAGGGAATTGATGAGCTACATGCTGAACGCTTGCCCGAAAAAGGGCTGGCTGTCGTCATGCTGTTTTCGGCCAAACTGCTTCAGAGTCGCTATGCCTGGTGTGGGTTGGCTGCTCTGATGGTTTGGAATAATGTTTATTTCTGGTGGCGGTTGGTCAACCACGAATACCTGATTACTTATTGGGTTCTGGTTTGTGCGATCGCGGCTTTTAGTCAGTTTTCCTTAAAAATCTTTGCCTGGAATGCTCGTTTGCTCATTGGCCTGTGCTTTTTGTTTGCTACGGCCTGGAAATTTATGGGCGGTGAGTATTTGGATGGCTCATTTCTGCACCTGACTTTTTTGGTTGATCCCCGATTGGCTATGGGGGCAACCTGGTTGGGGGGGGTCGCGGCGGATTTGCTGCAAGACAATTACGATCAATTGCTCACTATCCAGGCGGCAACTAGCCCTGAATCCGCTTTGATTAACAGCAGTCCGCTAATGTCGGCTTTAAGCGTGGCATTGTCTTACTGGACAATTTTTATTGAAGGAATTGTGGCGATCGCCTTTTTATCTCCCTGGCCGCGCTGGCTGTTTCTCCACCGCGATGAATGGCTGCTAATTTTTGTGGTTTCAACCTATTCAGTCATTCCGGTTTTTAGCTTCGCCGCTATTTTGCTGCTGATGGGGCTGGCGCAGTGTGCTTTGACGCAGCGCTTTAAGGCAGCCCTTTATCTAAATCTTTTATTACTAATTCCGCTGTGGCTGCCGCTACCGCAAGAAATTTTTTATTTTTTGCAGCAATGGTCTTAAGCCCGTCGGTAAAAAGGGCGTTTGACCACTTTTGCCGGGTAGGCTTTGCCGCGAATTTCAACCGCGAGGGTTTGGCCTACTTTGCTCAAACTGGCTGGCACATAAGCCAGCGCCACTGGATAACCCAGCGTTGGCGAAAGGGTGCCGCTGGTAACCTGACCTACCGTTTCTTCCTGGTGTAGAACTGCATAGCCGTGGCGGGCAATATTGCGCCCTGGCAACTGTAGCCCGACCAAGCGACGCTCTACCCCTTGCGCTTGTTGCTGCGCCAACACAGAGCGGCCAATAAAATCGCCTTTGCGATCGAGATGCACCAGCCATTTTAGTCCAGCTTCGAGCGGGGTGGTGGTTTCATCAATGTCTTGACCATAAAGTGCCATGGCCGCTTCTAGACGCAGCGTATCGCGTGCCCCCAACCCACAAGGGATTACCCCCAGTTCTTGCAGCGATCGCCAAAGGGCTACTCCCGTTTCAGGAGTTACCATCACTTCAAAGCCGTCTTCGCCAGTGTACCCCGTACGGGCGAGGAACCCTGGCTGACCCAAAACCTCTGCCATTGTGTGGCCATATCGGCTGACGGTCGCTAAGTCAGCATCAACCAGTTTTTGCAGTTGAGCAATCGCTGCTGGCCCTTGTACGGCAATTAAAGCCTGTTCAAAGGATACATCTAGCAACTTGGCCTCTGTCGAGTCAATTTGCGTCAGTAACCAAGCTTTGTCTTTTGGCGTGGTGGCTGCATTGACAATCGTGACAACCTGCTGCCAGCCCTGAGCATCGACGCCTTGATAATAAATAATTAGATCGTCAATGATGCCGCCGCTGGGGTTGAGCAAAACCGTGTATTGAGCTTTACCCGGTTCTAGCTGACTTAAATCAGACGGCACCAGCCGCTGGAGTTGATCTAATACGGCTGAACCTTGCAGCTTAAACTTACCCATGTGAGAAATATCAAACATGCCTGCTGCCTGCCGAACAGCTTCGTGTTCTTGCTTAATACCGCTATACTGCACAGGCATTTCCCAACCTGAAAAGTCAGTAAAGCGCGCTTTACTTTCTAGCGCTAAGGCATACAGGGGCGTCCGCGATAAGGTCATGTGATTAGTTAAAGGTAGAAGGCAAAGGGCAGAGATCAGCAGGAAAGCTTTTCTGTTAAAGGCTCTTAGCCATTGGAGTGTCTCAATGCTGGTGGCTACCGCTATAGTAACGGCTTCTCGGATGGTGTAGGCAGTTTGGCAAAAATGATCTGTTTGACTCACGCCTTGATCGGGGCTGAAGGTTGCTGCTGAGCTAACTGAGGAGTCAAGCGGTGAGACATCAGCGGCTCATGGGATGAGTTAAGCGGGTGACTGACCGTATGCTCAACTTTCGCCAAAATTCGTCAAGAGGAAATAGATTAATCAGGTTCTCTAGCCTGGCTCGATGGCTGTTTGGGTGCTGATCAGGGGATGCTAATGGGACAGAAGCTCAACAATTTGTCAGCGCTATTTTAAAGACAATGGGTTTAGGGAGGCATTACTGAATAGCGGTATGATTTTTCGGGTTTTTGGTTGAACTTTCAAAGGATTCAACGTTCGATTCATACCTTGAATCAGCAACCCCGGCTTAGGTAAACGCGATCGCTCGATAGCTGAGACAGCTAAAGCAAATTTGCAAGTAGCTTAGTATCTATACCATTAGGCGAATTGTCAGCCGAATTGGCTGTTGATTATGATTTTCTCTCAGGAAAACTTTGTAAAGCGCTGAACGGGTGACTCATGTACATACTGGTGGTTGGAGCAAGCCCTGAAAGTGACAACTTAATCGATATTTTGATTGACCAAGGCCACCGGGTGGCTCTGATTGAAAGCAATGAAGACCAAGCCCGCCATATCTTAAAGAAGCACAAAAACATTGATGTCTTTCAAGCCAGTATTTCTCAGGGCGATATTTTAGAAGAGGCCCGGGCAGAAACCGCAGATGCGATCGTAGCGGCTACGGGAGATGATTCTGCCAATCTGATGGCTATGTTTCTGGGTAGAGAATACGGGATTGAAACCCTAGTTAGCATTATCAATGAGCCTAAGCATCACTCTATGTTTGAGCGTTTAGGGGTTAAAGTGTTGGCAAATCCAGCCGCCATTATTGCTCAACAGCTTTATCGGTTAATTGAAAAGTCTAGGTCTGAAGCTAAGAAAGGCTAGTCGGTTTTGCGGGTGTTGCTTCCAGTTAACTCGCTGAAACCGACGGCTTGAAGCAGTTGATTGATGATTGCCAGGTTGAGCATAAATCCTTATCTCAAAACAGTTCTGCGCGATTTAGGATTGTTAATTCACATTCCGGCAGCGATGGCGCTGCTGAGCTTGCCGATTTGTCTACTAGCAGGTGAATATTATGCGGTGGTTCCTTTTCTGCTAACGGCGATCGCAGCGCTGATAACGGGGCAAGGCTTGTTTCGGCTATTTCGGCAAGCCAGTGCTTCTAAGCTACGTCAGGCTTTGATTACCGTTGCGCTGAGCTGGGCGGTTATTCCTGTTTTTGGAGCGCTGCCATTTCTTTTGATCGCCGATTCTATAGTGGGTACCCCTCCGGCTTTACCCACCATTGCCTATTTTCAAAGCCCCTGGAACGCTCTGTTTGAAGCGACATCAGGTTTTACCAGTGCAGGGCTAACCATGACGATTCGTGAAGCGGTGTTGCCCCACAGCTTACAGTGGTGGCGCTCTTTTATGCAGTGGATTGGGGGGGTTGGGGTAATTGTTTTGATGATTGCGGTTTTAGAACCTGCTACCAGTTCTGAAAACCTTTACTTTGCAGAAGGGCGGAGCCGTCGTATTGGCATCACTTTGCAACAAACGGTTCGCAACATCTGGTGGATTTATCTGCTTTACACCCTTGCAGGAATTTTATTACTTCGCATCGCGGGTATGCCCTGGTGGGAAGCGCTAAATCATAGCATGACGGCCATTTCAACGGGTGGCTTTAGCGTTACCAACAACAGCATGGCAGCCTATGGAGCCAGAGAGCAGCTAGCAGTGATAGTGCTGATGATTTTGGGGGCAATCAGCTTTGCCAATCACTTTCAGTTTTTGACCCGGCGGCGCTTAAAGGCACTTTGGGGAGATGCCCAGCACCGGGCTTTGTGGCTTTTATTGGCTTTGGGGTTTGGTTTGCTCTTGGCTGAAGTGTACTGGTACAGCGGTCGTGTTCAGGGGCTAAATGCTGGTTTTCAATGGGTTTCGGCGTTGACAACTTGTGGCTTTGCGAGTTTAGACGTGCAGCAGTGGAGTCTGAGCGCTAAGCTTTTGCTCAGTTTAGGCATGATTTTTGGGGCGGCTTCGGGGTCTACTGTGGGCGGGCTAAAGCTAAACCGGGTCATTTCTCTCTACAAAGCTGTGGCTTGGCGCTTTGAGCGTACTGGATTACGCCCTCATCAGCTCATGCGCTATCAGCTAGATGGCCGGGTTGTCTCTCCTCAAGAGGCGAATCGGCAAATTGAATCAGCCGCTGTTTTAGCGGTTCTTTGGCTCAGCCTGGTGGCAGTGGGCACAGTGGTTTTAGTGCATATCGTTGGCTCAGAATATACACTGGCGGATGTCGTTTTTGAAGTTGCTTCAGCTTTAGGCAGTGCTGGTCTGAGCAGCGGTATTACGGGGCCAATGTTGCCGTGGGCAGGCAAGCTAACGCTGATGCTGCTGATGTGGATGGGGCGCTTAGAAATTATCCCCGTTTTGCTGCTGCTATCAATGCCGCTGCGCCACCTGAGTAAAAGGTGACCCCATAAAACCGCTACGGCTGCTAGCGCCCCTGACGACGTGAAAAGGGTTTGCTGGTGGGGCCGTCGATTTGCACCCGTCGAGCCGGATTTTTGTGAGCAATGGGTAAAATCACCCGGCTTAACACGCGGCCATCGTCTAGCTTAAACAAGTTCAGTTCGCCTCCCATTTTCTGCATCAGCGCTTGACAAATGGCAAAATGCAACCCAGGGGGATCTTCTAGCTGAGAGGGGGCTAGCAGGTCTTCTGGGCGGCCTGAGTGCAGTTCTTCAATCAGGGCGTCGTCAATGATGCCGCTGTCGGTAATGGCGACTTCAATCCAGTCGCGGTTGTGAGGGCGACACCAAATGTCAATTCTGCCGCCAACGGCTGAGCGATCGCAGGCGGCTGCCATTAATTCGTACAAAATAAATTCAATTTTGGGAATATCACCGCCAATGGTGAGGTTGTTGTCGTTGTGAACTTTGGCCCAAAGCTGCTGCCGCTCGATGGCGGTGCGTGCCCGCTCCATCAGGCGGTTGAGCAGACTCGCTAGCGGCGTGGTTTCGTACTCGCTGTGGAGCTGCCAGTCTTCGTGTTTCAAGATGGGGGCTAGCGTGGTCAACAAGCTGCCCAACTGCCGCAAGACCTGCTGATACTGAGGGCTAGATGGCGTACTTTTTTGGACGCTGAGTTCGTTGAGGCGACGGACGCTGTGTTCAATCAGTCGATGAACTTCGCCAAAGCGCTTTTGTTTGTACCAGTTGAGAGCTTCTAGCGACTCTCGTTGAATTAGTAGCATTTCAACTAACCCCAAATGGCGACGCGACCAGGCTAGCTGGTTTGCCAGCAGAGTTAGAGCGTTGAGATGATACTCTGACCAGCGGCGATCGCTTTGGTCTGCCAAAATCAGGACGGCGTTGCAGGTATGCTCTGGAGCGGTCTTTAAAGCCATTGCCAGCAGTTTGCTACCCGTGGGCGCTCGTAGCCACTGACGGCTATTGTCGGGCAGGTCTTCTAAGGTTAGCGGTAGCAACCCTTCTGTTTGCAAGGCCCAACTAACAATGGCGTCTGAAGCAACTGGGATGGTGGCTGTGGTTACCAGATCAAACGACTTTTCCTTGATGACGGTGCAGGTAATGCGGGCTTCTGGTTGGTCAGCAACCCAGCTAATTAAGCCAATCAGCGGCACCCGTAAGAGCTTAGCAATATACTCCAGCGTTCCTTGCTCTAGCTGGTCGAGCTGAAAGGTGCGCTGAATGGTTTGCAAGCCCCATTGCATGGTCTGGTAAAGCTGAATTTGCTGGCTGACCTGTCGTTGCAGTTGCCACTGATGCAAAATCAGACCCACCTGCTGGCTGACGACCTGTACCAAAGATCTGTCGAGCTGATTCCAACTGTGAGCATGACGACTGCTAACAATAAGTAATCCTTCCGGTGCATGCCCCATCGAAACGTTACAAACAATCAGCGATCGCGCTTTCATCTCAGCCAGGATAGGCTGCCAAGCTAATAGCTTTAGCTCATCTTCGAGATCTTCAATACAGATGGCATCTTGGCTGCGCTCTAGCATTTGCCAGTCAACATCGCTGAGCGGCGGCCAAGGTGTGCGGGCAAAGCGAGAAACCTGAGTCCGACTGTAGTAACACAGCTCAAAGCCTGCCAGCTCAGAGTTGTAAAGCAAAACCATTAGCTGATCGGCTTGCAGGCGGGGGCAAAGTTCTTTCGCGCACAAATCTAGCGTTTTGCGCCAGTCTTCATGGCTGTGGATGCTGCGCGAGACGGTAGCAGTTAGCACCTGATTGGCCTTAACTTCTTCCACTTTGGCTTCCATTTCTGCCGTTGGCATGGCCAAGCCTACCAGTCGCGCTGCTGCCTGTAGATAGTTCCGTTCTGCCTCCGTCCAAATGCGTGCCTGTTCGCCTTCGACTGAAATAAACCCCAACAGTTCAGACTGAAACCGAATGGGGGCAGCAATGAGCGATCGCGCCCTGAGCTGCTGCATCAACAAGCTGGTAACGGTGGTATTGAGCGATGTTTGGGCTTCCCCAATGACCACAAGCTGATTAGCCTGTAGCGATTGATAAAATCCCTTGACTTGGCTGACTTCGATGCGCGAATCGGCAGGATGACTTTCGATAGTATGAATCGTTGGTCGCGTACGGTGGTAGGCTACCCGATGCCAAAAAAATCTTTCTTGAGGTGCAAACCAGTAAATATTGGTACGTGAAGGCGCGATAAACTGATGCGTTATTTGCACAACGGTTTTGAGCCGATCTTCTAAATGGGTTAGTGGCTCAAGCGCTTCTAGCAAGCTCAAAAGCGGTTGATCAGCCCGCTTCAGCTTCAACTGCTGCTGATTTTGCTCGTGCAAATAAAGCGCTTCGGCCAAAGCGCCCAAAACCAGGGCTAAAACAGCCCGCTGCGAGGCGCTAGGCGACATGCCCCACTGTTCGGTTGCCAAAAGCATTACGCCTAAGCAGGTATGGCGATGACGAATGGGAAAAAGCAACGTTCCCTGAATATTTTGCTGCTCTGCGATGGGTGCCCAGGTTCCTGCTCTCGATTCGGCGCGTAAATCGGGTACCGCTAAAGGCCGCTGCTGAATAACGACTTGTTCCATCAAATCGCCTGGACTTAGCGAAATCATCTGATGCATCAGGCGAATCGGTGCGGCGCTACGCCCCCCCTGACCCTGAAGCTGATGGTTGACGCGGTCGTATAGGCCAATCCAGAGGAAAGGATATTCAAACTCGGCGCTGACATACTCCAGGACAGCCTCAATTAAGGGTTCTAAATCCTCCAACTCCCGCAGAGTTTGCAGAATTCGCCCTAAAGCCACAACTTGCTTGTCAAACTTGGTTGGTGCCTTTGGCTGCCCCATGCCCTATTGACTCCTTAACGGCCTAGATCATTTTTCCCTGTTTGCCAGAATTGAGAAGTCTCTGCCGCGATCGCTGACAGGTCTAGTCATCCTCATTTCTATTACTTAATAGATCGGGAAATATACCACTATGCAGATCTATCGACCTCAGTTTACTGGCTCAATTCTTGCCCCGCTTGCTTAATTTAATGCACCCATGCTTTTAAGATGATGCCAATAGCTATAGCAGAGGTGACTGATTGATAACAGCGTGTGGTTAACAGACTTAGCAGTTTTACGAGATTAACTAACCGCTATCTTGACAAAGATTTTGAAAGATCAGGCCAAGGAGAGAGTTTTTGCAAGACATTTATACAAGTTTGATTCGACCGCTGCTGTTTGCCCTACCGGGTGCGAATCCAGAATGGTTACATCAGCAAACTTTGCGCAGTCTTGCCTGGATGACGCAGCCTGGGCCAAATGCCGCTACGGTTGACCAGCCTTCGATCTATCAGGCTTGGCTCCAACGAACGTATACCCTGAGCGATCCGCGCCTCCGGCAGAGCCTCTGGCAACTGGAATTTGCCAATCCGGTGGGGTTGGCGGCGGGCTTTGATAAAGATGGCATCGGTGTTCGAGCCTGGGCGTCGCTGGGTTTTGGGTTTGCGGAATTGGGGACGGTTACCTTTGCAGCCCAGCCGGGAAATCCCCAACCGCGTCTGTTTCGCTTACCAGCCGATGACGCGGCACTAAACCGCATGGGATTTAACAACCAGGGAGCCGCCGCGCTAGCTGAACGGTTGCAACAGCTTCGTAGCCCTCAAGCGGTGCCTATGCCGCTGGGTATTAATCTGGGCAAGTCTAAGGTTACGCCTCTAGAACAGGCTGCAACTGACTATCAAAACAGCTTTCGGCTGCTTCAGGGGTGGGGAGATTATTTTGTGATTAATGTGTCGTCTCCGAATACGCCAGGGTTGCGATCGCTTCAGGCGACTGACTCGCTAGCAGCTATTCTCGACGCTATTGAACAAGTTAACCAAGGCCAAAAGCCGCTACTGGTCAAAATTTCCCCAGATCTCGATCAAGCGGCGATCGCGGCTATTGTCGATTTGGCTTTGGCCTATCGGCTAGCGGGTCTGATTGCGACCAACACTACCCTCGACCGTACAGCCTTAAAGACGCGGATTTTAACCGCTACTGGCCAACCCGTTGCCACAGAAGCAGGGGGGATTAGTGGTGCCCCGTTGCGATCGCGATCGACTGAAGTGATCCGCTCGATCTGGCAGCAAACCCAGGGGCAACTGCCGATTATTGGGGTGGGGGGCATTTTTACAGCCGCTGATGCCTGGGAAAAAATTACGGCTGGCGCTTCTCTCGTCCAGGTTTATACAGGCTGGATTTATGAAGGGCCAGGTATGATTCGGCGCATTTTAAGCGGGCTGCTGCAAAAGCTAGAAGACCACCAGCTTACGCACCTTTCGCAGGCGGTAGGGTTAGCCCACAAGCAATAAGGCCAACGGCTAAGCGGCTTGAAGATAGGGTTCGTCAAAACCGTGAGTTTGAGGCGGCAAACCGGAGGCTAACAGTGCCCGCAGGCGCGGAATTTGGCGCGTATTGTAAACTCGAAATTCATTTTGCAAAGAAGCGGCTTCGCTTCTAATGGCTTGATTGAGCACTAAAGACCCTTTGGGGTCAGAAACCGAGCGGTGAAAAGTGCCGGGGGGAATGCGCAAAATTGCCCGGTTGGCTTCTAAACGTACCCGGTGATAAGGATAAGCCCAGGTGAAATTGATTAAATCAAACGTTCGCCCACCGCTAACGGCTAACAAATTGTCTTCTTGGTGGGGATGTAAATAAAACTGCCAATCTCCTTCAGCGCTGTTGTGGGGGCTAATGGCGGGGCCATCATGAAAAACTAAATCACGGGCATTAGAACGGCCAACGGTAATATCAAAAAACCGTACATTGGGCGTGTCGCGAAATTTGTTAAAAGCGAGCAACTCGAACATAGCTCAAACGGATGTGGATAAACTAACGGCTTATTGACTAAGCTATCTTTACGTTTGATGAACGACAAAAACCTCACCGAGTCGCATCTATGCGCAAAGCGAATAGATGTAATGTATGAACATTTTTCAATTAGAAATATTGGCGGCGATCGCCCGCTGTGGTAGCTTTTCGGATGCCGCGCTTAAATTAGATATTTCTCAGTCTGCAGTCAGTCGGGCGATCGCTTCGCTAGAAGCTGAACTGGGCGTACCGTTACTGGTGCGAGGACGCTTTGGTGCCCGCCTGACGCGCATTGGTGAGCGTATTATGGGGCACGCCGATCAAATTTTAGAGCTACGAGAACACATTGAATATGAAGTTAACTTAGAAAAAGGGCTATACGGTAGCCAGTTGCGAATTGCTTCTTTTCGCAGTGCGGCCACCCATTTGTTGCCTCCCATTATTGCTCACTTTTGCCAGCGCTTCCCCCATGTAGACGTGTCGATCAGTGAGCACGACCCGGCAGGGGTAGAAAAAGCGCTTCAGGCTGGCGAAGCCGATATTGGGCTGGTTCCTTTACCCCGTTCAGAAGAGTTTTATACCTGGGAAATCGCCCGTGACGAGTACGTGGTTTTGTTACCCCACTCCGTTGGCTTTGTGCCTGCCCAACTGACCTGGCGAGAGCTAGCGCAGCACGCTTTTATCTTACTGAACTATGCAGAATGTACGTCAGCCGTGCGCAACCACTGGGCAAGCTGGGATCAGCCTTTGCGGGTAGCCTACCTGATTAAAGAAGACTCTACTATTGTCAGCATGGTGGCTCAGGGGTTAGGGGCGGCAATTTTGCCTCGGCTGGCTGCCTTGCCCATCCCCGCTGGTGTGCAGGTGCGATCGCTACCCGTGCCGCTAGAACGGGTGATCGGAGCTGCCACTTTGGTAAATACTCCCCATCCACCTTCGGTTAAAGCGTTTTTGGAAGTGTTGCAAAGCCAGGGGGCACTGGCAAAAACGGCGGTTGATTAGCGCTATGGCAAAGGGCAAAGGGCAGAAAGCAAAGGGTAGAAGGAAAGCTTTTCTGTCAGCGGCTTGCAGCCATTGAGGTGTCTCAACGCTGGTGGCTACCGCTAAAATTTTCTGCCGAAACCGATCGCTAGAGAGTCATAGCTGTCAGAAGTTTGAAGTGGGTTCAGGGTAACGGGTTGACTAAGAGGTGACGAGTACCTGAGCCGCGATCGCTTCTTGAACTTCGGCGAGCTTTTGCTGCAGTTGCCCCTGCAGCACCAATTTTTCAGCCAGGGTAAAGCCTGCTTCTAACGTGTGGGAGACGCCACAGCGCCACAGATAAAACCCTCCGTTCCAAATGGCTGACTGGGCTACTTCGCTGGGCTTACCGTCAATCACGCTTTGCAAAGCCGCGATCGCGTCGGCCTCTTCTAGCAGGGGCGGGTCTTCGGTGCTAAAGCCGTAGTCTCGCGGACTGAGCAACAGCCGATCAAACATGCCGTTGATCTGCCCCAGACCAATAATCGCTGTGCGGCTGCGAGCTAGGTCACAACTGCCTTCTAACCCTTTAACGGTGGTAAAAAAGGGTCGCTTACGCAGAGCCAAACTAGCGACTGTTCGTTCTTCGGTGGGGGGATGGACAAAGCCGCTGACTAAGTGGGTGTTGCCCGCATAGGGCGACCACATAATTTCAATTGTGGCAAAGGGGGGGCGTTTACCAATTTGATCGCGGTAAGGCACCATTGCCTGCGCTTGAGGAAAATGGCGAGGCAGATAAACAAAACTCAGCCCTGTTTCGGCTAGCATCTGTTGAGCCTGAGCCAAACTGAGTTGCTGCCAGTTGACGCCTAAGCCTTGCCAAATTTCGATCAGCGGCAGTCCGTATTTGGTGGGCATGCGATCGCCACCGTGCAAAACTACGGGTGCTTTTACCGCCGCCAGCATCAAAGCGGTTAAAGGGCTAATGGGCAACGTACGCGATCGCCCGTCATAGGGGACGCTAAAAACCGTAACCGGATAGGCAGATTCAATCGCTGTTAGTTTTGGCCCTAGCTGATCATAGGCATCTAGCATACCTGCTAGTTCTTCAGGGGTCGGGCGCTTGATCCGGTGAGCAATCATAAACGCGCCTAATTGGGCGGGGGTGGCTTCTTGCTCGAGCATCATGCAAGTGGCGATCGCCGCTTCAGCGCGGCTCAAGTCTTTGGAGGTGTGGCTGCCACTGCCAACTTTTTGAAGAAGCGAACGAAATGCCTGGCTCATAGCTTAAAACGTGTAGAAGAAAATAAACTGGCTAAGCCACTGCCAGGGCCGGAAGTTTGGCCCGCTGCACTAGCTCACAAAAGTGCTGAATCGGAGGTATCTTCAAACGATCTGCCGTCGTCACCAAGACTACCTGACGCGTTAGGCAGGGAGACTCGGTAGGGCGAACGGCCAGCGTAGAATCTTGACGGCTTTCGGCTAAGGCAGATTGCGGTAGCAGCGCGATTAATTCACCCTGACGCACCACACCGCGAAAGGCATCTAGCGTATTCAGTTCTAAAGCTGACTTGAGTTCTGCCCCATACTGCTGAAATTGGTTTTGTACCAATCGCTGCATGCCGTAGCCATCCTTAAACGTCACTTGGGGATATTGCACAATGGCCGACCAGGGAACCTGCCCGTATTGACTGAGGGGGTGACGAGCGGCCATCAACACCTCGACGGGTTCTTCATACAGCGAGGTCACTACCATCTCAGCGCTGGTGGTAAGCAGCGGATTGTTCATTACAACTGCAACGTCCACTAGCCCATCGCGTAGCACTTTCAAAGAGCGATCGCTGCCTAAGGCGGTAATTCTAAGCTGCACCTCCGGATAGCGCTTGGCAAACTGACCCAAAATAGCAGGCAAAAAGTGAGAACAAACCGAATGAATCGCCGCTACACACAGTTCTGGCTGTTTGCCCAGCATTAAATCTTCGAGTTCTTGGGTGATTTGTTTCCACTCCTGGCAGATGCGGCGGGCGCGGGGCAATAGAAAATCACCCGCAACCGTCGGTTTGACCTGAGCCGTGCGATGCAGCAGAGAAACGCCTAACTCAGCCTCTAACGACTGAATCTGACGGCTAATGGTCGATTGAGTCACGCCACAGCGACGAGCAGCAGCCTGAAAGCTGCCCGTTTCAGCAATGGCCAGATAAGCCTGCAGTTGCTCTAGGCGCATAGGAATGAAAAAGAGGCGGAAAAGGCAGTAGCCAATCTCAAAAAATTCGTGGATTTAACGGTGAATTTAAGCAGGCGCTGAGCTAAAGGCAAATTTGCAAAGATAATTCGGCACAAGCCGACTGATCGCCTCAACGCTGCCTATACCTACACTAAAAACCAAACTCGTAACTCAGTAATCACGCTAACCCTAGCGGATCTAAGGCACTCAGTTGGTAATATTCGATACAGGTTGAACTTCAGCCGCTGGATTTCAATGCCTTTGCCAGCGCTGGTCTTAATTTTTTCTTAATTTTATGATTTCAGCCTACCATTCTTGCAAAGCTTTTTGCAGCGCTTGCTTTAGCTCCGGTGACAGCGTGGGCTGCTGCAATTTTTGGCTTAGGCGCTGCTGGGCTTGGTCAGCGGCCAGTTGCTTGAGGGCGGCGATCGCGTGGAGATAAATTCGTTTTTGCGGATGGGCTAGCTGCAAAATTAAGCTATCAAGCGAGCGGCGATCGCCCAAATTTGCCAGCGCCATAATCAAAGTCTGGCGGTTAGGGTCGCTCAGGTCGGGCTGGTGCAGCCAGGTGAGTAAGGTATTGACCACCGTTGCTTGCAGCGCGGGCTGTTTAACTTTAGCCAATGCCCGTAAGGTTTCTTGCTGTACCGCTTCAGGTACTTTTTCAAAAGCGGCGATCAAGGTTTGAATCACGGGTTCTGTGAGTATCCAGCTCAGCGCCCGCACAATTTCTAGCTGAAGCGCGGCTGGCGTATGGGCTAGCCGCAAAACCCGACCAAGGGCTGCTGCTGCTGCCGGGGTGCCTAAACGCCCCAAAGCGATCGCCGCCTGGGCACAGACGGTTGGGTTGAGATCCCATAAACGGGTTTGTAAGTGTTCGACTAAATTGAGCGATTCAACTAGGTCTTTACGGCGACCTAAAGTTGCGATCGCCTCAGTTCGCACCGCCGCTGCCGGATCGCTCAACGCCTGCACTAAAACGGGCGGAATTCGGGGATCGCGAAAGCTACTTAAAGCTTCAACTGCCTGGGTTCGAATGGTGGCGTCGGCATCGGTGGTAACGCTCAGCAGCGGGTCAATGGTGGCGCTTGTGCGAATCCGAGCCAGGGCATACACGGCAAACGGGCGCTGGCTGGCTTCAGCTAACGACTGTGCCAAAACCGTAATGGCACTGGAGCCAATTTGAGCCAAAGCTTCAGCGGCAATTTCACAGAGCGCTTCATCGTCGCTCGTTGCCAGCAGTCGAGCTAGGGCAATCACCACCGCAGGCTGATCAAATTCTCCTAAAAGGCGAGCCGCAAACCAGCGAATTTCCCAATCTAACGTTTTATCTTGCACCAGCTCAATCAACGCTGGCACTGCTTCTGTCCCTAACTCGCGAATGTGCTTGGTAATTTCCCAACGGCTTTGAAAATCTCCTGTTTCTAAAGCCGCGATCGCTGCCGCAACTGGACTTAGGCAAGTCGATTGTTCAGATTGAGTGAGTGACTGCTGCAAAAGTGTTAGACCTCTTCAAAGCTGCTGAATCTGACTTAACGCCCTGTCCCGTTTTGTCAGGAGTGCCCGCATCAGTCGGCAGTTATTCTCCATGAAATGTCAGCAATTGGGGTCAGACAAAACGATTGACTTCTGCCTGCCATTTTTGAGAATAAAGCTTTTTTTGACAAGGGGATAGTCGCCCTATTATGCAAGTTCATCGGCAATCTTATGCGTAATCAACATTTCAGCAACAGCCCCACCTCAGCCCCAAAAGCAACTCCAGACTCGATTCTGTTTTCGCATTTTGATTATGCGATTATTGCAAATTCTTTACAAAACTGTGTCTGAAAATACAAAATCTCCCGTTTGACTTGGCTAATGTGAGTTCTCAATTCGGGATAAACAACTTGAACCTGAATTGCTTGGCGTCCGTTTCCTTCAACCCTGACCAGTGGGTGTAAAAGTGACTTGTTGGGGACAGGCTCAATTTTTCATCCACTGGTTGGTGAAATTGCTTGGCCTTGAGCGCGTTCTCTTTAGTGACTGATGTTACTGTTTTCGACGGGTTGTTTCGATAGTTTTTGAGGCAATATTGACATCAAAAATTCAAGGTTTTTAAGGCTCAAGCTTCGGGAATAACGAATTTCGGAATGTCAGTATATTAAGCCTGTTGTTGTTAATTTCAGTTGCCTTTATTTGCAGCTAATGTTAGGTGAAGCCGTGGTTGATACAGCCGTTAACGCAGTTCAAAAAGACGTTAAGCTGAACAAATTTGAAAAGTTCAAAGCTGTCAAAGACGGCTTGGATGTAAAAGACGAGCTAGAGCATTTTGCGGAAATTGGCTGGGAAGCGGTCGATGAAACTGATCTAACCCATCGGCTAAAGTGGCTGGGCGTTTTCTTTCGTCCCGTTACCCCAGGTAAGTTTATGTTGCGCCTGCGCATGCCTCACGGTGTTCTCTCTAGCTATAAGCTGCGGGTGCTAGCTGAGATTGTTCAGCGCTATGGTGATGATGGCAGCGCCGATATTACTACCCGCCAAAATATTCAATTGCGGGGTATCCGCCTAGAAGATATTCCCGATATTTTTCAGCAACTGCGCGATGCGGGCATGACCTCTGTGCAATCGGGGATGGATAATGTGCGCAACATTACGGGTTCTCCGGTATCGGGTATTGATGCTGACGAACTGATTGATACGCAAGGGCTGGTAATCAAAGTACAGGATATGATTACTGGCAATGGAGTTGGTAACTACGCCTTTACCAATTTACCCCGTAAGTTCAACATTGCCATTGAAGGCGGACGAGACAACTCCATTCACGCTGAAATTAACGATATTGCCTTTGTGCCTGCTTACCGCGAGGGAGTTTTGGGCTTCAACGTTTTAGTCGGGGGCTTTTTCTCGGCTAAACGTTGTGAAGCGGCGATTCCGCTCAAAGCGTGGGTACCGCCTAACGATGATGTTGTAGAACTGTGTCGAGCCATTTTGCTGGTGTACCGCGATCATGGCTTACGGGCTAATCGCCAAAAGGCGCGGCTGATGTGGTTGATTGATGAGTGGGGTTTAGAGCAGTTTCGCGCTGAGGTAGAAAAGGTATTTGGCAAGCCGCTGCTGTCAGATGCGCCTGAAGACGCGATGGATTGGGACAAGCGTGATCACATCGGCGTCTACGCTCAGAAGCAGTCTGGGTTAAATTACGTGGGTTTGCATGTGCCTGTAGGGCGCTTGCAAGCCGAAGATATGTTTGACCTGGCGCGGCTAGCAGAAGTTTACGGTAGCGGGGAGTTGCGCTTGACGGTCGAGCAAAACGTCATTGTGCCCAATATCCCCGATTCTCGGGTTGAAACCTTTTTGCAAGAACCCTTGCTGAAGAAGTTTTCGATCGCGCCTGCTCCGCTGACGCGATCGCTGGTTTCCTGCACAGGCGCTCAGTTTTGTAATTTTGCGCTGGTAGAAACCAAGCAGCGAGCTTTGGGATTGGCTCGGTTATTGGATGCGGAACTCAGCTTAAATCAACCCGTGCGAATTCACTGGACGGGTTGCCCTAATTCTTGCGGCCAGCCACAAGTGGCTGATATTGGCTTTATGGGCACCAAAACCCGCAAAGATGGCAAAACGGTAGAAGCCGTTGACATCTACATGGGCGGAAAAGTGGGCAAAGACGCTCATTTAGGCGATCGCGTGCGGCAAGCTGTCCCCTGCGATGAACTCAAAGATGTGTTGAAAGCATTGCTCGTAGAACGCTTCAACGCTGAACCCAAAAGCGACTTGAGCCAGCCTAGCTCCGCCCATGGCTAACAATCTTCACTGGGGGAGTCTGCGTTTGACTTCTCCGGGTTATGAAGCTCAGCGATCGCTGAGAAACCTCGTTTGAGCTAACAAAAACTCTTGGCAAAGTCCTTGCCAAGAGCCAAAGCAAATAAGTTGATTTACTAGGAGAGTAGCATAGATGCTCACGGAATTGCTGTCCTTTAGAGGGCGCTACAAAATTCTCCACATGACATGGTTTGCCTTTTTCCTGTCATTTGTGGTGTGGTTTAACCTAGCGCCGCTGGCGACTGCCATCAAAGCAGACTTTGGTTTAGATGAAGGTCAAATCCGTACGATCGCCATTTGCAACGTAGCCCTCACTGTACCCGCACGGGTGATTATCGGCATGCTGCTAGATAAATACGGGCCGCGTCTGACCTATTCGCTACTGCTCATGTATGCGGCCATTCCTTGTTTGGCTTTTGCCGCCGCTCAAAACTTTGGTCAACTGGTAGCGGCTCGTCTAGCGCTTAGCATCGTCGGGGCTGGTTTTGTAATTGGCATTCGGATGACGGCAGAATGGTTCCCGCCCAAAGAAATTGGTTTGGCCGAAGGTATTTATGGCGGTTGGGGCAACTTTGGTTCAGCTTTTTCAGCCTTTACCCTGGTTGCTGTGGCTAGCTTCCTTAGCTTTTTCCCTGGAGCTTTTCCGGTTCCGGATGGGCCGCTGCTAAACTGGCGTCTGGCGATCGCAGGTACGGGTATTATTGCTGCTCTCTACGGCATTCTGTACTACTTCAGCGTTCAAGATACGCCGCCGGGTAAAGTCTATCAGCGGCCAGCTAGTGCGCGCGGCATGGAAGTAACGACCGTGCGCGACTTCTGGTTCCTCATGCTGATGAACGTGCCCCTCTCTGGCATTTTGATGGTGCTGGCTTGGCGTTTGCAAAAAGTGGGCTTTCTCTCACCGTCTGCCTTTACCATCTCCATTTTGGCGCTGATCGGCCTTTACTTATTCCAGGCGTATAACTGCTGGGTGGTCAACAAAGATTTGCTAGCAGGCCGCAAGCAGTATCCGGCTGAAGATCGCTACGCCTTCAAACAGGTAGCCATTCTAGAGCTGACTTACATTGTCAACTTTGGGTCTGAGCTAGCGGTGGTTTCGATGCTGCCGGCTTTCTTTGAAGGAACTTTTGGGTTAAGTAAAGCCCTGGCTGGCATGCTGGCCGCTAGCTACGCCTTCATGAACTTATTTGCCCGTCCTGGTGGGGGCTTAATTTCTGACAAGCTGGGTAGCCGCAAAATGACGATGGGGATTTTGACCCTGTGTATGGGAATTGGTTACCTGGTTATGAGCAGCATTCCCTCCATTCGGGATTCGCTGGGTGGCGGTGGCTCCTTTATGGTGGTGCTGGCGGTCATTTTGACGATGGCGTGTTCGTTCTTTGTGCAAGCTGGTGAAGGGTCAACCTTTGCAATTGTGCCTTTAGTCAAGCGGCGGATTACAGGTCAGATTGCGGGTAACGTTGGCGCTTATGGCAACGTCGGCGCAGTTGCATACCTGACCCTGTATAGCTTGCTACCGGAAGGAGACATCGGCAACAGCATCTTTTTCCAAACCTTGGGCATTGCCTCTCTAATTGTGGCCTTCCTCTGTTTCTTCATCCTCAAAGAGCCTAAGGGGTCTTTCGCAGAATTCCACGAGGGCGAAAAAGAGGTCGTAGCAGTTCACGGACATCCCTCTATCCTGCCCGATGATCAGTCTGCGCGGATTCTGTAGCAGAGGGTGCAGACACTGTAGGGGTGAGCGCCTACTTTGAAAGCATTAACCTGACGCATTAATTCCTGCCTGACCCCTCACCCATATCCTGACATTTCAGGATTGCCACTTGGCGGGTGGGGGGTTCATTGATAGACCATTAGGAAAAACTGTCATGACAGAAGTGGCAAAAACGCTATGCCCTTACTGTGGGGTTGGCTGCGGTTTAGAAGTCCTTCCCCCGGCCTCACCCGGCAAAGCCGTTCATCGCGATTCTCAAGGCAATCCGGTTTGGCAAGCTAGAGGCGATCGCGCTCATCCTTCTAGTCAGGGGATGGTTTGTGTGAAAGGGGCTACCTTGCCTGAGGCGCTAGATAAAGATCGGCTCAAATATCCAATGATGCGAGACAGCCTTGACCAGCCGTTTAAGCGCGTTAGTTGGGCTGCCGCTTTCGATCGCATCGTAGAGCAACTGCAAAGGGTGCGGCAAACGCAAGGGCCAGAAGCCATTTGCATGTATGGTTCAGGACAGTTGCAAAGCGAAGATTACTACGTTGCCCAAAAACTGCTTAAAGGCTGCTTGGGCACCAACAACTTTGATGCCAACTCACGGCTGTGCATGTCTTCAGCGGTTTCTGGCTATATCCAAAGCTTTGGTTCAGATGGCCCCCCCTGCTGCTATGCCGACTTAGAGCTGACTGACTGTGCCTTTTTGATCGGCACCAACACCGCCGAATGTCACCCAATTATCTTTAACCGCTTTCGCAAGTATCACAAAAAGAATAAGCGCAAAGTCAAGCTGGTTGTCGTTGATCCGCGCCGCACCGAAACGGCTAAAGACGCCGATTTGCACCTCGCCATTCGCCCCGGTACTGACATTACCTTGCTCAACGGCATCGCTCATATTTTGCTCAAGCAGGGCCAAATTAATGCTCTATTTATCGACGAATGCACCACGGGCTTTACTGAATATGCTGAGGTGGTTTCTCACTATCCGCCAGCGCAAGTGGCTCAAGTTTGTGGCATCTCAGTGCAGGATTTAGAAACAGCAGCGCAATATTGGGCGGAATCAGAGCGGGTGCTGTCTTTATGGTCAATGGGGGTGAATCAATCCTCGGAAGGAACAGCCAAAGTTCGCACGATTATTAACCTGCACCTGATGACGGGCAACATTGGCAAACCGGGAGCAGGCCCTTTTTCGCTGACGGGGCAACCCAATGCCATGGGGGGACGAGAAGCGGGCGGCTTAGCCCATATTTTGCCGGGATATCGCCTGGTTAAAGATCCCTGGCATCGTCAGCAGGTAGAGCAGGTTTGGCAGCTACCACCCGGCAGCATCAGCCCAGAACCAGGACTGGCCGCTTGGGATATGATGCTGGGGCTAGAGTACGGGCAGGTTGGCTTTTTCTGGATTGCCGCCACAAATCCGGCGGTGAGTATGCCAGACCTTGAGCGAACTAAAGCAGCTTTGCGCAAGTCGCCTTTCACGGTTTATCAAGACGCTTATTTCCCGACTGAGACAGCAGATTTTGCCCATGTGTTGCTACCGGCTGCCCAGTGGAGCGAAAAACCTGGCGTCATGACCAATTCAGAACGCATGGTGACTTACTGCCCCGCTTTTCGCCTGCCCCCCGGCGAAGCCAAAGCTGACTGGGAAATTTTTGCAGAAGTAGGGCGGCGGTTGGGTTTTGAATCTCAGTTTGCCTTTGAGTCGTCTGCCCAGGTGTATGACGAATTTGTGCAATTAACCCAAGGCCGACTGTGTGATATGAGCGGCATCAGCCACCAGCGATTAGCAGACGTCGGGCCAATTCAATGGCCTTGCCCTGTCTCAGAAACGGCGGAAACAGCGGTTGATAAACACGATAAACGGTTGTACACAAATCTGTGGTTTGCCACGCCCGATGGCCGCGCCCGGTTTGCAGCTTTTCATGCCCAAGGGCTGGCGGAACCGCCGGATGCTGATTATCCCTTTGTGATGACCACTGGGCGACTTTATGGTCATTGGCATACCCAAAGCCGTACCGGACGCGTTGAAAAGATCACCAAAATGCATCCGGCTCCTTTGCTAGAAATGAATCCACGAGATGCCCAAAAGTTGGAAATTCAGTCGGGAGAGTGGGTAGAAGTGCGATCGCCTCGCGGTAGCGTTAAGCTCAGAGTCCAGGTGACGCAAAATATCAAGCGGGGTACCCTTTTTATGCCGATGCACTGGGGTTTCTTGTGGGCCGAAGCGGCTGAGTGCAACGCGCTGACACATGCTCAAAGTTGCCCAATGTCTTTGCAGCCAGAACTTAAAGCTTGTGCGGTGCAAGTGTGGCCGCTAAGCGGTGAACACCCGGAAGCCAACGAGGTTTTAACAGAAGCTGGGGCAACTGCTTTACGAACGCTGCCGAAATCCTCTATTCTCTCAGGAGCAACCCCAACGAGCTGAGATGGCATAAATGAGCAACCAGTTGCAGAAGCTGGTCAAACAAGCCCGGGCAAGCTTTGAGGATGAGAAATTTATCCAATGTGTAGAAGCGGTCGTAGGGCTGGTTTCTCGAATTCTCTCGATCGCAATGGTGCTGGTTATTTTAGTCACCACGCTAGATCTAGGTTTTTTTCTAGCGCGATCGCTGCTGACGTTCGATTCTTATGGATTTTTGCAGACAACGCTGACTGAGCTTTTTGGCTTGTTTCTAAGCGTTTTGATTGCGCTGGAAATTTTGGAAAATGTCATGGCTTACCTAAAAAAGCACGTCGTTGAAGTTGAGCTAGTGCTGGCTACTTCATTGACCGCGATTGGCCGTAAGCTGATTATTTTAGACCTCAAAGAAATTTCTGGCCTTAGCTTAATTGGCTTGGCCTTTGCGCTACTGGCGCTTTCCATTAGCTACTGGATTGTGCGCGTCAGTCATCGCTAGCGTCGCTCAGCCAAGCCAGATCAAGCCATCATTGCCTTTCTCAAAGAACCCATTAATAAAAGATATGTCTAAAGATAGGTCTATCGTTCACTGATCCGAATGATTCGTTTTATGGGCATTTTCTTTAGCATACTTTTAGAGTGAGAGGCTTACTCTGCGCTCTACTGGGTAGCGGCTTTTTGAAGAGAAACCGAAACACCGCTATCGCGATTTTGCTGAACGGTAAAATACCCAACTATAGCTGTCGCCACAGGAGTTAGGACACTTCAATGGCTGAAAGCTTTTGACAGAAAGCTTTTTTTCTGACCTCTGCCTTTTGCTTTTAGCGACTAAACCCCCTAAAGGGGTGAGCTTAGCGGTGAGGATGAGTTTGCAGCCGTCAATGCTTGGGCGTAAGCGCAGTAGTCTCTTTCAGGGAATGATTAAAAACGTATTGAAGTTTAAAAGCGGTCAGATTAATTAACAATGGTTATCGAGAAAATCACTTGCTACTACGTCAACGCCAGCAGTCAAATTCGCGTCGTTCGTGTTGCCAACGTCGCCAACTGGTATTTTGAGCGCATTTTGTTTCCAGGGCAGCGGCTGATGTTTGAAGCGCCGACCGAGGCAGAGTTAGAGATCTATGCCAACGCTAGTTTGATCGAGACAGTGGCGTGTCAGCAGCTTGAGGTGCGCTCGTCTGAGGCAGCGGCCAACCCTGCTTAGCCTGAAATAAACGCTTAGCGGCTGTCTGAAGTTTTTGAGCCGCCGCGATCGCCGACAAGCCACCAACATCAAGGGTCGGAATCTGCTGATGGCGGCGTTCTAGGTCGTAGGTGTAAGCGCGATCGTAGTAGGTAAGCAAAATCTCAAAGGCTTCGTGAAGTTGGCCTGACTGAATCAGGGCGATCGCCGCTTGAGTTCGTTGCCCCCCCAGCCGCTTGCGAATGCGTTCGGTGGCCTCAACCAAGCCAGCAGTTTTAGCATGGCCGTAAATTTTAACCAAATAATCTAAGCGTTCTGCCAGCGGGCGCGTTATTGCTAGTGTAGGAGCCGCTTCCATTTGCTGAAACAGCTCATCGGCAATCCGGCAGGTACCAATGCGGCGACTCTCGGCTTCAAGCCAAATTGGCCGCGTAGCGTCAAAGCCTGCCCACTCCATCGCCAAGAGATTTTCAAACTGCTCGGTGCTGGGCTGCGGCGGCATTCCCAACGCGCCGTAGCTGCTGCCGCGATGGTTTGCATAGCTTTCTAAATCCAAAACTGGCTCTCCCAATTTGGCTAAGGCGTGCAAAATATCGGTTTTGCCAGTGCCTGTCATTCCCCCCAAAACCACAATTGGTTTAGGCGTGGCCAAGGTTATCCGCACCCAGCGCCGAAAGGCTTTGTATCCCCCGGTTAGGGTACAAACTTCAAAGCCCCCCATCTGCAACACCCAGGCCACCGCTTCGCTGCGCATACCGCCGCGCCAGCAGTGCAGCCGCACTTTGCGCTCAGGAGCCAGTTCTTTCGCCTGCCGAATAAACGCCGCAAATTTAGGGCCAGCCAGCTCAAACCCCAATTCCACTGCCGCTTCTCGACCCACCTGTTTGTAGCAAGTTCCGACCCGTGCCCGCTCCTCGTCGCTAAAGAGGGGAAAGCTGATCGCCCCTGGGAGGCGTCCCTGAGCGTACTCGCTGGGGCTACGCACATCTAGTAGCACCTCAGTTGAGGCTAAAAACGCTGAAATATTCAGGGATTCGGACACAAGCAGAACACCGTTACCACTTCTTGATTATCTTTACTAGTTAGCTTTGAAAAAGAATTATTTCTAGAAAAGTAATGACTTTCCTCCATTCCAAGGTAAGCTAATCCCTACAAAATTGACATCATTCCACTGCTCTATCCAATTCCCCTCTTCGCTTAGATAGCTTGGTGTTGGGAGTTTGAGGTGTCTATAAAATCTTGATGAGTTGTCTCTAAGTATGTATGGAACTGAACCAAAAGTGATCTAGAATCCGGATACCCTATAGTTTAAGAGCAGAGTGGTGGACAAAGACCCATCGGATAACAACTCTGGCAAATCGACAAATGGTGATGACACGAATGCCCAAAGTCAGCAGTCATCTAAGCCTCAGATCAGAGTGACTTACAGGGGAACTCCCTACGTGCGTCCAACTGATATCTATAGAAGCAGAGCCGGACAGGCTGAGATTCGTAAAAATCTGCGCTTCTCTAGAAAAAAGAGGGTGTCATAATTGTTTGGGCTTAATGAGTTATTTTTACCTCTTTTGGGAGGTTATATTTTTGTGACAAGATGGTATGTCACAAGATATTTAGCTCGTCAGTGGTCTGGCTATCGTCTTTTCTTCAATTCAGCGATCGCAGGTGCTATTTTCCTAGCCCTGTCTATTCTTCTTGTCAGCTTACTGAAGCAATTTTCTCCAGTAGCTCAACAGTGGCTTAGTCTGCTTTTTCCTGCTGTTTATCCTTATCTAGATGCTTCGGTATTTGCCTTTATCGTAGGCGGCGTTTTGTGGGTGCCTTTTAATTTCGTGCAGCGAGATAAGGAAGCCTTGGCTATTCGTTATGCTGAGGAGTTTGGTGGCCCCCTTCAGGTTTTACTAGCTAAAGCTTTTAGCGAAACTAGGCAGGTTGCGATCACCCTAAGCAGCGGCAAGGTTTATATCGGCTTTGTCACCAAGCTGAATGAGTCTCAGAATCAGGAAGAATTTGTTTTAATCTGGCCTCAGTTTTCTGGCTATAGAGAGTCTGAAACGAAGCAATTTAGAGTTACGACCGACTATGCGCCTGTATATGAACAAATTGCTGAAAATCCGGAGCAGTTTGCAGGAATTAGCATTGATGATTTTCAGGTTGTTTTGCCAACAGCCGATTTAGAGTCTGTTAGTATTTTTGACTTCAAGGTGTTTGAGCTTTTTGCAAATGCTGAAGCTGTTTTTAATTCTGGCGATGAGCTTATAGATGCTTGAGGAATCGTCACTTACCTTTGCATCACCGCTATCGGTTTAGTCGCCCGCTAATTGTTCAAGCGACCCATCATGCCTGACCTCTGGTGAGCAAAGATACTCACTTCGATGCTGATTCTATCGGGCGAGTATGGACATAGCGCAATTTATCCCCTCATCTCCCCTACCTCCCCCATCTTTCCCACCTCCTCCATCTCTTCTCCGCATCTCCGCGTCCCTGCGTCTCCCCGTCCCCACATCTCCCTACTCCCACTCCTGCTGCCGCTGTTCGTCAACGAAAGCTTTAGCCTCATCCAGTGACGTGAACTCAATAGGATATCGATTGGCTAAAACTTGCGGCAACTGCTCACAGTCTCTGTCCTTATAGGCTTCTAGTTCTAGCGGCAGTGCCGCATTGCAAATAAGGGGGGCATTCTCTCTCTCAAGTTGCTGACTATTTAGGTTTTTCGCTGCATGCAAGTCTGTATTCAGCAAAATAGCGGATCTGAGGTCGGCGGATCTGAGGT
>NZ_JBQLZL010000027.1:101874-107198 GCF_052168255.1 Almyronema sp.
TGAGGTCGGCGGATCTGAGGTCGGCTCCCTGTAGCTGGGCTTGGGCCAGAGACTTTTGATTCGCTAGCGATCGGCAATTGCCAAATAGTTTTTCGCCTAGGCGTTTGCTCCAGTCAGACCAATGAGTCATCTCACGGCAGCCCTCCACCAAGGCCAGCACGGCTTGGCGGACTTCTGCTGGGTTGTCGCTGTAGAGGCGGCTGTAATCTTCTTTGACAGCCCTTTCTCGCAGATAAGATTCCACGGCAATTAACGGCACCAGCAAGAGGCTGCTCAGCATCACTAGGGTCGAACGTCGTTCCCACAAGCCTTTATGGATAAAGCTGTCTGCTAGAGCGGAGAGGGGCAGATCTTGAGCGTACTTTTTGCGAAAGTCTTGGGCATCAGAGAGCTGTCTGCCTTGAAACAAATAGCCTCTGGGTTTACCTCTGTCTTTCCACTCCTGCGCCGCCAGTTCAATTTTTCGCTGCTGCCGTAGCAGGTCGCGGTTTTCGTCTAGCCATTTTCGCAGCCGTGGCCAATGGCGGATCAGGGCTTCGTGAGCCACGTCTACGATCGCCATCCGATTGCCGTCACTTTTGCTCATCAGTTCGCTGGTGACGACCAGATTCGCATCGGCGAGGCATTGGATCACTTCACTGACTAGCTCAGCCGGGTGTTGAGCCGTAATCAAGCTGTGCTGATTGATGCGGCGGCGGGTGTCTTCAGCACCTTCGCCGAGCTGGGTGAGGTTCAGGAAGATGTGCTGAGTCGTGCGTTGTTTTTCTTCGCTAAAGCCTTGATAAACCTCATCCGCCCTTTGTTTCAGCGTCCCGGTGACGCCGCCGAGTTGGGCGTAGGTGTTGAGCAGTAGGCGATTGTCTTGGCGCTTTTCCCAGAGCTGCTTCAGCGTGTATTGCAGCAGCGGCAGGCTACCGGGGGAGCGTTCCACATCGTTCAGCAGCGTGTTCACCAGTTCCGGCTCTAGGGTAAGGCCAACTTGCTCAGCCGGTTTGAGAATGGCTTGGCTCAGTTCCTCGCGGCTCATGGGCTTCACCGCTACGAGGTGGTTCTGCACCTGGTCAGCAAGGCCGCTATAGCTTTGCTCAAAGCACTTGCCCACAAAGTCAGCCCGCATCGCCAGGATTAGGCAGAGTTTATCTGTGGTTTCTAGGGCACCCAGTAGCGTGGCGAAGAACTGCTCCCGTTCGGCTTTTTCCTGGCAGAGGGTGAAGACTTCCTCAAACTGATCGATCACCAGGATGACCCGGTTAACTTCGGCAGTTTGCACCAGTCGCCGCAGACCGTCAGCCCCTTCCTTGATCAGCGCCTCGGCTCTGCCCTGCTGCTCTGCCCGTTCAATGCGAGATAGATTGCTATCAATAAACGCTGCCGCTAAGCTCTGACAGGGGCGACTATCCGGGCGCAAAAGGCGAATATCCCACTGGTCGCTGCCAAAGATGCGGCGGCCTACCTGGAGCTGATGCAGCAGTCCGGCTCTTAGCACCGAAGACTTACCGCTACCAGAAGCCCCCACGATCGCTAAAAAATTCGACTGCCGCACTTTATCTAGCAGTTCATCGGTGAGAGCGCGGCGACCATAGAAGTATTTGTAGTCGTCGTTATTGAAATCGAAGTAGGACAGCCCTTTGTAGGGGCAGATATCGCTGACTGTGGTTGCAATCGGCGCAGCGGTTTTTGTCCATTGGCGAGTAAGCTGGATCGGTTCGCCGGAGTTGTTACAGATGGGCGTTTGAATTTCCTGCTTTAGGGTTTGGTTGATCAAGTCGGTCAGCGACAGGTTCGTCACCCAGCGATCGCGAAACTGACTCGGATCCAATCCCTCCAGTAAAGCTTTAGTCAAAACGCTGTGGTCGCTGGTGAGGTCTTCGTAAGCAGGCTCATACTCACGGGAGGCAGCAATAAAGCAGCGATCGCGTCCTTTCCCGCGATCGCCCGGATCCGCTTCGTCAAAGTTGAGCAGTTCCCCACTGTGGCAGCAATCTAGCCAGATGATTTGTTGCTTAATGGGGCTTTCTTGCAGAAGTTCTCGCAGCCACTTCAGCCGTAGCCCCCAGTTTCCCACCTGCGAATTCACGTCACTGGTCGCCAAAAAGCCTTCTGGAATGCCCCGCGTTTTACGCAGGCCATGCCCAGAAAAGTAGAGCAGCGCAGTATCGGGCACGCTTTTTCCGTTGGGTAAGAATAGCTTGACTAGGGCATCTTCTAAGCTATCTAGGGAAACCTCTGTCTGCTGGCCGACTTTGGGCTTACCGTCCGCCACAATCTCCGGTAGCCGCCACACCCGAAAATCCCCGTCTCGTTCTAGGCGTTGGGCGATCGCTTCGGCATCTGTCCCCGGTGCTTGCAGCTTAGAGAGGTGCTGATAGTGGTTTATCCCAACAACTAAGGCGTCTCGACTCATTGTTGCAGCCCGAGGGGTGATGGTTTCTATGCCAGCATAGTAGCGACTACACCGAAACCTGCAATCTTTCAGGAAAATCCTCATGACCCAGCTCGTCCCTATCACTCTCGAAGACGGCACCATTATCTTTATGGAAGCGACTGAAGATGTCGCTCCCCCTTTTGAAGCGATCGCCCAGCCTGAAGGTGCCACTCGGGTTGAGAAAGGCATCAATGAGCGCATGGCGAAAAACTTCCAGGCCATTCGCGGCACCATCCGCGCCTATACCGTCCACACCCTAGACGCTTTTCAAAACCTCAGCCAAGCCAACGTCGATAAAGTTACCCTAGAATTTGGCGTCAAAGTCGCAGGCGAAGCCGGAGTCCCTTACGTTACTCAAGGCACTGCCGAATGTAATCTCAAAATCACCGTCGAATGCACGTTTCCCCCTAGCTCTCCTCAACCTACTCCTCCAACTCTGTCGTAATAGATCAGTTTTAGGAGGATTGAAGTAGTGTCTAAGCAGGTATCTGAGGCATTTGGGCTGTCTATGAGATGCAGTTGATCAAGCTTTTTGGCAAATGCCCTAACCGTCTCTTCAGCTACACGAATACCCCCAGGCCAAAATAGACCGAAAGATAAACGGTAACAAAAATCTACAGGGGCTTTGTCATCTACCTCCTAATTTAAGGATTTAGTAAAAGCACACTCAGAATTTAAGAGCTTAAAATTTAGGACAGAATTGTAATGGGCTGAGCTGGCTTGGCGGCGGCGACAATAACTCCCATCTCGCAGGTGTTGGCATAGCCTAAGGCTTGCAACGCCGCGATCGCTGCTTTGGCTTGCTCTGGAGGCACGGTGGCCAGCAGCCCCCCGGCTGTCTGCGGGTCAAATAGCAGCGGATAGTCAGGGTGATGGCTGATTGCCCGTTGGTTTTGAAGCGCTTGCGCCGCTTTTGAATTTTGGGGTTGTAGCGAACTGACAATGCCAGCGGCCACCGTTGCTCGTGCCCCCGGTAGCACGGGCAACGCGGTCAAATCTAGCTCTGCCGCCACTTCAGACGCCTGCACCAGTTCGAGCAAATGCCCCACTAGCCCAAACCCAGTGACATCGGTGCAAGCGGTGGCTGCGTGTTGTCGTAAGCTTTGAGCTGCCAAATAGTTAGACTGCTGCATTGACGCGACTGCTGCCTCAATCCAGCGACCCTTGGCTTTGAGCTGCATATCAGCCGCAAACAAAGTCCCTGTTCCAATGGCTTTGGTCAAAATCAGGCGATCGCCCACCTGCGCATTGCCCTTACGCAGCAGGTGATCAGGCTCAACTAAGCCATTGCCAGCAAACCCCAAAGCCAGTTCGGGGCCTGTGGTGGTGTGGCCGCCAACCAAAGGCGTTTTCGACTGGGCTAGCACTTGATAAGCCCCCGCCAAGAGCAGATATAGGGTATCAGCCTGCTTGCGGGGGCTGCTGTAGGGCAACGTGGCGATCGCCAGCACACTTTGCGGCACCGCCCCCATAGCAAACAAATCGCTGAGGCAGTGGTTAACACAAATCTGGCCAAACACGTAGGGATCATCTAGCAGCGCCCGAAAGTAATCAACGGTTTGCACCATCAACTGCCCCGGTGGCACCCGCACAACGGCGGCATCGTCTGGCTGGGCTAAGCCAACCACGACATCTGCCGCTGCGGGCCAGTCGGCGACCGCCGGAAAAGCTTGCTGCAACCGTCGCAACGCCAGTGACAAAACATCGCCCCCCACCTTGGAGGCGCAGCCCGCACAGGGTGGCGGGGTTGATTCAGCCGAGGCGAGACTGAGGGGAGCTTGGGTGGCTGTCATCGCAGGGAAGTCGGTAAACAAGCGCATAAACTTGCGATCGATATGATCTTTCCAAGCTCGAAACCAGCGCGACTCGGCGGCGAAAGGTCCCCGCGAGGCGATCGCCGTTCCGGTTCCAGTATCAATAATGTTGAGAAACTGCCTTTGGGGAATAAAGGGTTTGAGCGATCGCCCGGTAAGCCAACGTTGCAGATTTTCAAAGAGCGGTGGCCCTTGCCGCACAGCAAAGACGCCCGCCTTGGGGCGCGGATGATTCACCATTGTGGCTACATCGCCCACGGCAAACACGTTGGGGTGGTGCAGGGTTTGCAGCGTATCGTGGGTTTGGATAAAGCCTTTGTCGTTGGTGGCAAGGCCAGAGTCGAGAATCCAGGCGGCGGCTGAAGCACTGGTAACCCAAATGACGCGATCGCAGGCCACTTCTAGCCCCGATTCGCACTGGACGAGCCGCTGCTCGTTAGCAGCAAGGGCGATCGCGGTGACGTTTTCTTGCAGATGTAGCTGAATGCCGCGCTGTTTGAACAAACGCGCCAAATGTTTTTGCGTCCAGCGGTTGCGCCCAGTGGCGATCGCCTCACCGCGATGAAACAGGTGAATGCTGATGCGATCGCGGGGTTGTCTGGCGCGATCGAGGATCTGCCACAGCCGCGCCTGCATATTTAGCGCCACTTCTACGCCGCCAACGCCACCGCCGACAACGCCTAAAACTCTGGATTTCGCCGGGTCAGCCTCTACCGCTGTGAGCCACTGCCGCCACTGCTTGAGTAACTGCGGCACGGGCTTCGCCGCAATGGCATATTCAGCCGCCCCTGGTACATCAAGCGTGGCAGGGGTACTGCCAATATCAATCGACAGCACATCGTAGGCGATGGGGGGGTGGTTTTTGCACAGCACTTGCTGATTGGCTAAATCTAGGCCAATTCCTTCATCCATCAGCAGCCGACACTGGGCAAAGCGGGTTAATGGTCGCAAATCAATGTGGGATTCGTCAAAGCCGTATAGCCCTGAAATGTGGCAGGGCAACATGCCGGAATAGGGGGTATCGACCAGATTGGTGATCAGCGTTAGCCGCAGTCCGGCGATGGGCTGCATACCAAATTTTCTCA
>NZ_JBQLZL010000027.1:107298-131841 GCF_052168255.1 Almyronema sp.
TCGCTCAACTGCCCGTCGTCGAGACTGATCAGCCTCGGGTGACTCAAGTGTACGTCGTTAGACCTGACATCCTAGCCATTCAAATTGAGACGGGCAAAATTGAAAAAGGCGGGCAAGTGCCTTATGTTGCTGATGTGTCTGATCGCATTGCTCAGGAAAATAACGGCTGGCTAAAGCGGGATGGTCAACTGATTGGAGCCGTTGTTGGCCGCAATAAAGAGGTATTGACCCAGTTTGACCAGTTTTCAGGCGAGGCGCTAGAGACGGAGGTGGCCGATCAGCCAGAAACTTACTCCGTAACTGCTTCAGGTCGTCGCGCGACGACAAGCGTCCCTGAGGCGGTCTACCGCAAAAGCAAGCCTACCGATATGGCCTGGGTCGGTCCTTGGCAGTTTGAGTGGCCAATGGCGCATACCGTTTTTTTAGACATGCCGGATGACTTGGTGGCTGGCGAAACCTATACCGTTGATTTGGCAAAACTAGGGCTAGATGCGGTTGAGTTTGAATACTTACCCGATCGGGTTTTTAGCGAAGCCGTACATGTTTCGCAGCTAGGATTTCGGCCTGATGACCCGGCGAAGGTGGGCTTTTTATCCACCTGGTTGGGGAGTGGCGAGGGCTTGGCCTATGGGGAAGGACTGAGCTTTTGGCTAGTCGATCAGACCTCTGCGGCCAAGGTGTATACGGGCACAACCGTTTTGAACTTGGCAGCCAATCGCTCAGACGACAAACGCCGTAACTATAACGGCACCCCGGTCTACAAAATGGACTTTAGCGACTTTAACCGGGCAGGTACCTATCGGCTGTGTGTGGAGACGATTGGCTGTTCTTTTCCCTTTGAAGTAGGTGAAACTGTCTGGCGATCAGCCTTTTACACCACTGTACGGGGGCTATATCACCAACGCAGCGGCCTTGCGCTAGAACGCCCGTATACCGACTTCGAGCGCCCCCGGTCTTTTCATCCTGAGGATGGCATGAAGTTTTATCAGTCTACCTACACGCTGCTGGAAAGTGGGGAAGGGCTGGGCTTGGGCGAGGCAGGAACGCGAGACGGCTTAAAGGCTGGCAATACGGGGGAGCTAGTTCCGCAGGCGTGGGGTGGCTGGTTTGATGCGGGCGATTGGGATCGCCGGATTCAGCATGTGGAGGCTTCGCGGCAGCTATTAGAGTTGGCAGAGCTTTTCCCGGCTTACTTTGCCAGAGTAGACCTCAATTTACCCGAATCTGACAATGCCCTACCCGATGTGGTGGATGAAGCTCTGTGGAACGTAGACTTTTTTCGGCGCTTACAAGCTGAAGATGGCGGCATAAGCGGTGGGATTGAGTCGGCACAAGGCCCTTCTAACTTTGCCGCTAGCTGGCAAGAACCTTCAGATGCGTTCGTTTATGCCCCCGATATGTGGTCTAGCTATCTTTATGCGGGCGTAGCCGCCCAGGCAGCGAGTGTGGTGAGCCGCTATGAGGCGAATCGAGCCGAAGCCTATCGTCGCAGTGCGGTGCGGGCAATGGAGTGGGCTGAAGCCGAATACGCCCAGGCAGAAGAGGTGGACTGGCGAATTCGCAGTGAACGTAATTTGGCGGCTGTTGAACTCTATCGCTTAACGGGCGATCGCCGCTGGCACGACCTGTTTTTAGCCACAACCGTATTTAGCGATCCGCAAGCGCCCGCCTGGAAAGGGAAAAGCCACGACCAGATTAACGCTGCCTTTGTCTATAGCCGCCTGAGTCAGTTTCCGGTCAATGCTGAAGTGCAGCAAAATGCGAAAGCGGCGCTACTGGCGATCGCCGACAACCAGGTTGAAATTGTCAACGGCACAGGCTTTGGCTGGAGCAAGTTTGACGCTTATGAAAATGTTGGCTGGGGCGGTAGCTTTGGCGCACCGGAGGCGACTCAGCTTTTGCGGGCACATTTTCTCACCGGCGATCGCCAGTATTTAGAAGCAGGGGTGCTGGCGAATCAATTCTCGGCAGGGGCTAACCCCGATAACCTGGTTTATACCACCGGGTTAGGTCAGCGATCGCCCCAACATCCCTTGGTCATTGATGCCCGCGTCACCGGGCAAGCCCCTCCCCCCGGCATTACCGTTTATGGCCCAATCGACTTGTGGCGCTTCAACAATTACTGGGTACCCAGACGACTTTTGGTTAACCACATGTCGCCTAGCCCCTGGAAATGGCCCACCGCCGAAGCCTATACCGATATTTTTCTGTACCCGGCTGTCAGTGAGTTTACAATTCATCAAACCATAGGGCCAGCGGCTTATGCACGGGGGTATTTAGCAGCCCGCGAAGCCTTAGCGCCTTAGGGTCGGCAACGCCAGCTTATTAACCCAATCAGGCGGCAGGTTGGGCTGCTAAAGCCTTGCTCAAACGGTTGCCGCTTCTGGCTGAGCCGTTTTGCTGGGCAAAGGTGGGCGAATCACTAAGTAAATGGCAGCCCCTAGCACCGGAATCAGCATCAGCAGCCAGATCCAGCGGCGATCGCCTATACCCCGCCGGGTCATGTCATCTCCTAGCAGCGCCGGAAACAATAGCCACAGTAAGCAATAGTCCAAACTCATCACATGGATAAAGCGACTGGTTTGCCACTGTTGGACAAAATCGCTCCAGTCACCGCGACTCCACCCATAGACCAGTAGCCCAAAAGCCGCGATCGCCAGCCCCACACCCAGCCAGCGAGCGTCTACCAGCTTGAGCAATACACTTTTTTCTCCCGTAAAGGTAGGTTGCGGTTGCCGCAACGCCAGATAAGGCAGCAGCAGAAAAGCCCCCACCCCAAACGAACCGACGACAAACGGCCAAGCTGGCAGTTTTTGACCCTGTCCATCAATTAGCACCACACAGGCATACACCAGCGGCCAAACCCCCATGAGGTTAAATAGCGCTACCACCAGCGGATTGATACCAGCCCAGTCACCCGTGGAAAGTCGCTGAATCAGTTCAAAGGTGTCTGGCTGGTTGGCTGGGGCTAGCAAAAAGGCGTAAAAACTGAACCCAACCCATAGAAGCATGAAGCTAATTTGTCTAACCATGAGTGACTAATAAGTTTCTCACTGAATTATCAATCAACTTAAAGTGTGACCCGCAAAGGCTAGGATTGCCGTCTACGGTTGTGTATGTACGCAGAAAACCTGTCTTAGCCTAATCAATTTGGGGATTTATTGTGTTCATTCCCCTGCTAGACCTCCCTCTCTATCGATCAATCCGTCGCTATCATTCCATGCATGTTAGCTATTTTCTAGAACTGTATGAGTCTGGATATCGCGAATTTGAAGGGGTTCATCTCTATGGAGCAAATTTAGATAGTCGCATTTTGGTTTCTGTCAATTTAGCGAAAGCCAATTTGACGGGAGCCTATCTCAGACGCACTTTTTTAACCAAAGCCAACCTCAATCAGGCCAAGCTGCATTGGGCTGATCTGAGCTACGTCAAAATGAGTGAAAGTCAGCTCATTTCAGCCGATTTAACCAAGGCCAATCTGAAGGGAGCCTTTTTGGTTAAGGCTAACTTGACGGGGGCGCGCCTCAGCGGTGTTAACTTACAGGGCGCTAATTTACGAGATGCCAATCTTAGCCGCACCAATCTCTGTGGCGCTAACCTCCAAGGTGTCAACCTGCGGGGGGCTGATTTGACCGATGCCAACTTAGCCTGGGCAAATTTAGCGGGCGCTCGGCTGAGCGGCGCAGCCCTCGATCAAACCCGCTTAGACAGCGTCAACCTTGAAGGGGCTTACCTCAACGGTCTAGACTTGCAAGCCTTAAACCTCAGCGGCGTCAATTTGAGTGGGGCTAAGCTCAACGGGGCTAACTTGCAGGGGGCTAACCTGGCGATCGCTAATTTGGCTTATGCCAGCCTTAAAGGGGTAAATTTGGCTGATGCCAATCTCAGCGGCTCTAACCTGACTGAAGCCTACTTGCGAAATGCCTGTCTCGATCGCGCTAATCTCAGCCGCGCCGACTGCACCCAGGCCAATCTGGATGAAGCTTCTCTCGCTGAAGCCCAACTCCACGAAACAGACCTATCAGGGGCGACTTTGCCCTGTTGGCTAGCGGCTTACCCCTTGGCTGAGCCTCCCCAGGTTCCGGCTGTGGGTTAGCGCTCAGCCCCTTTGCTGTTTTAGCTTGCGGCTCGATTATGGTTCAACCGGGTGTGGTATTGGTAACGGCAAGTTCACAGGCAGAAGCTAACGCGATCGCGACTGCTCTGGTTAAAGAACAGCTTGCAGCCTGCGTTAGCATTGCCCCTATTCAATCGGTGTATTGCTGGCAAGGAGATCTGCATCAAGATGCAGAGTGGCAGTTGACGATTAAAACTGACCTATCCCAGTTTTCGGCCTTGGCTGCTCGTGTCCAGCAGCTACACAGCTACGAAGTGCCAGAGGTGATTGCGCTGCCCATAGAAGCAGGGACTACCGCTTACCTGGAGTGGTTGACTAACCAGGTAAAAGCAGTTGGCAGCGCTGAAACGTCAGGTGAACAGGCTTAGCCCCCTTATGAATACTGGCTGGCAAGGGGATACTGCCCGTTTAGCAGCCAATCGCCAACTGCTTTGAACTTGTAGTCTACCGGGTCGTGCAGGGTAAACGTGCGCAGGTCACGCCAGTAGCGATCGTAGCCGTAGTGGGCTGCCGTGGCACGAGCGCCCATGACTTCAAACATTCGGTTGCAGATAGCTAGCCCTACTTGGGTCACAAAGGCTTTGGCGGCAGACACGGCGATCGCGATGTCGCCCCGTTCTTCAAAGGTTAGCGCTAGACCTTGCTGCCAACCAGCCTGCACTTTTGCTGCGGCCTGGTCGCTCAGGGCGATCGCCGCCTGTAGCTGAGTCCACAGTTCGCCATAGTGCTTCAAAATATAAGGATCATGGGTGGCGCGATCGACCCCGGCATCTATCCAAGGGCGCGTTTGCGTAGCGGTATAGTTTTTGGCCGCTTGTAAAGCCCCTTCCGCCAGCCCCAGATAGGTATAGGTTTTGGCAAGCTGGGCAATTAGAAAAATGAGCGTCGGCAAGGCACTGTCTGGCAACGGGGGTGGCCCCATTAGTTCTTCGGCTTGAACGAAAACATTTTGAAAGCGATAGCTACCGCTGGCGGTGCAGCGCTGCCCCATATTCTGCCAGTCATCGTTGTAGACAATGCCATCGCGATCGGAGGGCAGCACGCAGACAATGGGCGGGTCGATGCCTGCTTGCTTTGCTCCGATTACCCGCATATCGGCTACGGCCATGCCTGTGCCAAAGCTTTTAACCCCGTTAAGGCGAAAATGATTATCGACGGGGGTGATGTGTAAGCGGGCATCGCGTCCGTTGAGCGCGTTCGCCCAAAACAGATTACGCTCAGCCGTTAGGCGGTAATAGAATTCTGCTTGACCGGGGCGACCCATCACTTCAGCCAACGCCACTAAGGAGATGTGGTTAGCATAGAGCTGAGCGGTAGACCCCTCGGCATGGGCTATGGTTTGCAAGGCGCGGTAAGTTTCTGGCCAGGTTGCTCCAACGCCGCCATAGTGCCGGGGCACTGGCAGCAAAAGCAGCCCAGATTCTTTTAAAAGCCGAACTTCTTGGTGGGGTAGGTCGGCGCTGCGATCGCGGGCTACGGCTGTTTCTGCTAGCGACTGGGCAACTTGCCGCGCTACGGCAAGATAGTCTTTGACCGGGGGTTGAAAAGCGAGTTGCGATTTCACCATCTGCACTCCTGGCTATGAATTGCCTGGTTGAATAAGGCCACGCTAAGCCAGGAACGAGAACAAACCGGGAATTCAAAAAACGCCAGCCGCCGCTATTTGTTTGTTGGCTAGCCACCGCTCACAGGTGGAATCAACACCACTTCATCGCCATCTTGCAACGCCGTATGCGCTTCAACAAACTGAAGGTTGACGCCAAAACGGGTCAGATCTCGCCACTGGGCTAGCTCAGGATGTTCGGCAATCAGGCGATCGCGAACGGCTGCTACGGGCGTTCCGGGTTGAAGCTGTAGCGTTAGTTCCGGGACACCGTAGGCGTCTTGATAAGCGGCAAACAGTTTGACAGTAACAGTGGCAGAATTGACCATAAAAGCTAACGGTTTTCTTCCATCCTAGAAGACGCTATTCCATTCGAGTCTAGTCCGCCTAAAACGCCTGAGAACCCTTTATGAGCGATCGCGTTGTCAATGACTGTCACCTTGATCCAGAACGGCTCAGACCCTTTCAAGAATGTATGGAAACCTACGGCATCGGCGTAGAGACAGACGATCCGCACGATCCGCAGGGAGAGTGGCCGCACAACTGCATCTCAACTCAAACCGTCGCCTATTCCTGCGGTTTGATTAGCCGTGCTGATGCAACGGTGGAACATAACCACGACGCAGCCGAGCTAGCGCAATGCTGGCGGCTAGCTCATCAGGCCAGTGAAATTATGGATGGGATTGCGGTAGGCTTTGGTTCAGAATCAGAAGACTATTTTCGCCCTTTCTTTGTCACGGCTGCGCGAGATGCGCCTGCCCCAGAACGCCTGAATGAAGCTGTGATTCGGGCGGCCTTTGGTGGCACCATTTACCCGGTGGCTGAAATCGTCATCGAGCCGCTAGTCCCGTCAGCAAACGGCTGGCAACGGGTGGCTAAACGAGAAGCCGAAACGCGACAGGCTTGGCGCAATTTAATCAACTGGTTTCACAGCCAACCTGAACTCAAAAGCCCTGCTTTTGTCAGTATTGGCTCAGATCCGTTGAGCGATGATAACGGTGGCTGTGTTTTCCCGCGACTGGCGATCGCCCTAACGCCAGCAGGTAGCCTGGTGGGTATTTGCGGCTATGTTGTCTACACCTGAGCTGAGAGCGGACTCACCTTAGCCCGGTGCAGAAGCTTGTCCCCCTGGCGGTAGCCAACATAGCGCACTCTCACAAGATCACCCGGTTGGGCGCTGCCGTCTATGAGCTGGTGCTGCTGGGGATCATAAGCCAGTTCGGCCCCTACCGCAGCGATCGCCTCAACGCCCCAGTCTGCCAGCAAAGTCTCTAGCGGGCGAACCAGAGGAAGCAACCGTGTAGCTGGAATCTGAGGATTGTTTTGAGCGGCGTAGGCGGCTGTTGGCCAGTTTAAAAGCCAAGCCTCTAGAGCGTCGAGGCTCTCTTGCTGAAATTTTTGCTTTAGCTGCTGCTTTTGCTCACTGAGTTGCTGTTGCAGCCGCTGATATTCGGCGGCTAAGGTGGCGGATCCAGGGTTTGATTGGATGGCTGAGGGCATAAACGCGGTTAGCAAATCTGCCAAACTCAGCCCTAAAGCCTCAGCCAACTGCCTTAGAACCTGCAAACGCATGTGGGCAATATTGCCCTGCCGCAGTTGCCGTACCTGCCAGGGCGAAACATGGGCTTGCTGACTCAATGCCTTAAAGCTAGAAATTCCCGCCTGCTGCATTAGTTGCCGCAGTAAATCTGTGCGATCGCCCTGAACCATAACCCTGTTGACTCATTTTCCCTCAGCAACCCCTTTTCGCCCTGGTTGACGCTGCCGCCAAAACTTAGCATTAAAGCATTGCTCAGGCTGAAACGGGGCGTCAAACCTGGTGTAAATGGGGTTGGCTACCTACTTACGATAAAGCCAAATCTGCCCCGCTCACTCAGGCCAAATGCATTTTCAAAACCGATCGGGGGGCTTTGCGCACGCGACAGCGGATCGTTTCGTGCCCCAGGCGACTGCAAGCTTCGTAACGGTGGCAACCCGAAAAGCCGTAGTACTGCCCTTCTACCTCTAGCACGTCGATCGGTTCTTGCAGGCCAACAGCTTGAATAGAGTGCATTAGCGCCGCTACTTTCGCCTGATCATTTTGGCGAAACAGGGGTCGCCGAATCGCTTGAATAGGAATTTCTTCAATTCGCATAGACTGGCAAACTCATAACTTGCACTTCTTTATCATACTCGTTATGAGTTTGTTTTGAATTAAAATTCCCTGCTTTAATCCGGCATGTCTATCGTCTATGCGCCTGACTGAGGGGGCACCGCTGTAGCCACCCGCCTGAGACGTTGATAAAAGCTGTCCTTCAGCCCTCAGCCCTCGCCTTCTACCTTTAGCTATAGTGTGGTTGTTTGCAGCCGTGAAAACCTGAAAAAAATCTGCATAGAACGTTAGGCTAAAATGCTGCTAGCTGGGCTTAGCCACTGCTGGTTAGCTAGACCTCTTTTTGCTGATTAATATGCTATTTTCGCTAAAAAAGTTGCCTCAATCGACGGTGCGCCAGTCGCTTTTTTGGCTGGTAGGGGCTGCTGTAACCACTGGCGCGATCGCGGCTGGCGGGGGCAACCCATCGGCTCTGGCTCAAACAGCGCAAAATCCTGAAATTCGCGTTGGCGTGGTGCAGCGCTTTGGCGAAGCTGAAGACGATGAGCTAATCGTTGAACCTTTAGAAGGCTTATTAACCCTCACCTTTAAAACAGGTGCCCAAACCCAAACCGTTTCTGCCCCTCAGGCTAAACTCGATATCGCTCTTCAGCCTTTACCCAAACCAGCGCTGCAAGAGCGGGTTGTTTTGAGTTCTCACCGCAGCTTTGAAAGCGCGGAAGATAGCGCTAACCAGTGGCGCGATCGCGGCATTGAGGTCGAAATTGCTCAGCCGAGTAGCTGGCAAGTTTGGGCCAAGCGAGAGGTTTATTCAACCCCGTTATTGCGGCGGCTACTGCTAAAAAATGTGCAGAGTCGCGGCTTTGATCAGGTGTTTTTGGATAGCGAAGTCGTTACTGCCATCCCCAAGGCGGCGTTTATTGCCAATGGCTATCGCTACAACCGCGATCGCTTTGAAATAACCACCCCCAACCGCCGCATTCGGGTGGTCGCCGGAGAAGGCCCACGCGATCGCAGCTTATATGGCGGCGACTTAATGCTGCAGCCGAATGCTTATGGCACCTATACCCTGGTCAATGAGGTGCCGATTGAAACCTATCTACGCGGGGTGGTGCCTTACGAAATTGGGCTAGGTGCCCCACCTAGCACCATTGAAGCGCAGGCGATTTTAGCGCGTACCTATGCGTTGCGGAACCTGCGCCGTTTTGCCATCGACGACTATCAACTGTGTGCCGATACCCAGTGTCAAGTTTATTTTGGTATTAGCGGCGCGGCTGAAGCGAGCGATCGCGCGATCGCAGCCACACAAGGTCTGGTGCTGACTTACGAAAATGAACTGATCGACGCCCTCTACTCTTCGACAACGGGCGGCGTCACAGCTAAGTTTAGTGATGTATGGAACGGTGCGGATCGCCCTTACCTGCAGTCAGTGATTGATTCGGTGCAGCCCGTTTGGAACCTCAGTCAAAAGCCGCTGTCGGCAGAAGCCAATATTCGCGCTTTTTTGGCTCTCGACCAAGGGTTTAACGAAGACGATTGGGATCTATTTCGCTGGCAAGCCGAGAGTGACCTCACCGAAATTGCCCAAGACCTTAAAACCTATCTGCAAAGGCAGCAGCACCCACTGGCAAACTTAACCCAGGTCAGCCAGTTACAAGTCACCGAGCGATCGACCGGAGGAAGAATTCAAAAGCTGGCTATTCAAACCGATGTGGGTGTGGTTGAACTCGCCAAAGACGAGATTATTCGGGCTTTGGCAGCGCCGCGTAGCCTGCTGTTTTATATCGATCCGGTTTACGCCGCCCCAGCAGAGAACGCAGCGAGTACACCTGCGCCAGTGCTTAAGGGTTATAAGTTTGTTGGCGGCGGTTGGGGGCATGGCGTTGGCATGAGCCAAACAGGAGCCTATCGGCTAGGAGAGTTAGGCTGGAGTGCCGCCCGTATTGTGCAGTTTTATTATCCCAACACCGAGTTAAAGCCCATCAGCCGTGAACTCACGTTTTGGCGACAGCCTTCTGCCTCACCCGGTTCACCCGATTTGCCCGCATCTGAATAAACAGCCTGAGCTTGGGCGATCGCTGCACCCGACCTCTGTCCTGTCTTGGTCTGCTAACAATCAGACGGTCAAGGCAGCGCCGATGCCTGTAGCCACTCAGCTTCAGACGCCTACTACAAGCCGCTGCTAGAAAAGCCTTCCGGCTGCCCTCTGCTTTTTGTCTTCATCTGTAGCGATCGATCCCTGTGGCCAGTTCATCCCTTGGGGGGATCTTCATCGGCGGGTGCGGCTCAACCCATCTGTTGCTCGTCTAAATGCAAACTATTGAACTGAACGAAACCGATTAGCGTTGCAGAGTTATCAGAAAAATTTAGATTGAGATATGCTCTAAGTACTGATTTTGAGCCTAATTAAGGGTATTTCCTTAAAGATTTACATATGGGGCAGTTTTTTCATGAATTCTTCACTAGGAGAACGAGGAATAGGGCACTTTACCCCTCTTCGAATCAGGGAATAATTGAAGTAATCTGGCATTACGCAGAGCTTCCCGGTGCATAGTCAATCATTCTTAGGAAATATAAGTTTGTATGCCCAGTTGCTTTTTGTATTGCTAGTGATTGCCATCAGTACGAATCTTAAGTTAAGCGAGGCTGCATGAGTTACTGCATCAACCCAGCCTGTCCTGAGCCTAGAAATCCTGCATCGGTCATGCAGTGTCAGGCTTGTGGCACGTCTCTTCTGATACGCGATCGCTATCGCGTTATCAAAGCCCTTGGTCGAGGTGGGTTTGGTGCAACCTTTTTAGCCAGAGACGAAATTTTACCCGGACATCCGCCCTGCGTTGTTAAGCAGCTTCAGCCTTCAGCCGACTCTCCCCATGTGCTCCAAATGGCGCGCGAGCTGTTTCAGCGAGAAGCAAAAATTCTGGGCAAAATTGGCAACCATCCGCAGCTACCCCGACTGCTCGATTATTTTGAGTTGCACCAGGAATTCTTTCTCGTCCAAGAGTTTATCAACGGCGCTACGCTGCAGCAAGAAGTTAAGCGCGGCGGCGCTTTTAGCGAAGCAGGGGTGAGGCAGTTTCTCAGCGAAATTCTGCCGATGATGCAATATGTTCACAGCTATCAAATTATCCACCGCGACATTAAACCTGCTAATTTAATTCGGCGGGAGCAGGATAAGAAGTTAGTGCTAATCGACTTTGGCGCGGTTAAAGACAAAGTCAATATCGCTAAGGCTAATAGCTCAGAGCAAACTGCCCTTACGGCCTATGCCATTGGTACCCCTGGCTATGCTCCCCCAGAGCAAATGGCCATGCGCCCAGTCTACGCCAGCGATATTTATGCTATTGGCGTAACCTGTGTTTATTTGCTGACGGGCAAATCGCCAAAAGACTTAGACTACGATCCGACAACGGGTGAACTGCTCTGGCGGGAGCAGGTTCATGTCAGTGAGCATTTTGCTAAGGTGCTCGAAAAAATGTTGGATATTTCTGTGCGTCATCGCTACCAGTCAGCAGAAGCGATTCTACGCGATTTGGATTTAGAGCCATATTTAGAGAGTCTGGCGCAAAACATGGCTGTTCAGCCCAGCAGTGGCCCTTTGACGGGTTCAGGGCCTAGCAGTGGTGGTACGTCCGGCTCTTTAAGCGATGTTACTTCCCCGTCTTCGCCGACTTCTCGCATGGCGGCGGCTATTCGGGCGCGGCGGGAGCGCTCATCTACCAAAAGTGGTACGACGGGTGTAGGTCGGGGTCGCGGTAGCCTCAGATCTCGTTCGGCTAGTATGGGCTATGGCGATCGCCCGCAGTTAGGCGATCCGTCTTCGGGATCGCTCAAAAAAGCGGGCTATCTCACTGCTGATGATATCAAGACCTACTATGTCAAGGGTATGCGTGATTTTTCTATGCAGTCGCTAGGGAAGCTGAACCTATCACGCGTCAATTTGAGCGAATGTAACTTTGCCCAGTCGCAGCTTCAAGGTGTCAACTTTCAAGGAGCCGACTTATCCAGCAGCAATTTAGGGCGAGCCAACCTGGTGCAGGCCAGCTTGAAAAATGCCAGACTAGAGCGGGCTTATTTCAACTACGCCAATTTAGAAGGGGCTGACCTCAGAGGGGCGTGTTTGACAGGGGCGTGTTTGACCAATGCTAATCTGCGCGGAGCCAATCTCTGCGGCGCGGATCTAACCGGAGCCCAAATCAGCCAGGATCAGCTATCAATGGCGCGTACCAACTGGGCAACGATTTATCCAAACGGTAAGCGAGGGCTTTTGCAGGGCTAGCTTAGGGGGCGATAAACTTTCATCACCTGTACCGTTTCTCCCGCTAAAATTTGCGTTTGCCCCACAGGCACAATAGCCAACGCGTTGGCCTGAGCCAGGTTAATTAAGTTGCCAGAGCTGTGGCTACCGCCTGAGACGCTAAACAACAAGCCGCTGGCGTCGGCGCGAAGCTGCCCCCAAAGGTAAGTTTCGCGCTGGCCGCCAGCTTTGAGGAGATGCTGCGATCGCGCGGGTACTATTACGGGTCGCCAGTGGGCAGCCAACCCGGAAAGCTTGCGAATGGCTGGTTCGACAAACCGCCAGAAGCCGACCAACGCTGAAACAGGATTACCCGGAAGGCCAAAATAAAGGATACGGTGCGACTCGGTAGCCCCTGGCGGTGGTGGCTGTAGTTGGGGGGCAAAGGTGGCTACCGTCAAAGGTTTACCCGGTTTAACCGCGACAGCACGAATCTGTAGATCAGCCCCCAGTTCGCTCAAAATCCGATCGACATAGTCATAGTCGCCTACGGAAACCCCCCCGGAAGAAAGCACCATGTCGGCTTGGGTAATCGCTTGGGCGATCGCGGTTTTGAGCGCCTGTGGCTCATCCGGGATGATGCCCAAACTCAGCGGTTCTGCCCCTGCCAGTTGTACCAAAGCAGCCAAGGCATACTGGTTAGAATCGACAATTTGCCCCGGCTTTAAAGAATCGTGTGGCGTTACCAGTTCGTTGCCAGTGGAAAGAATCGCCACTTTGGGTCGTCGATAGACCGGAATTTCTGTACACTGAGCCGCCGCGAGAACGGCCGCTTCTGGCCCCTGTAGCGCTATTCCGGCTGGCAGCAGGGGTTCACCTGCTCGATAAAAACTGGCTCGCCGTCTGACAAAGGCTTGGGGTTCAGGTGGGCTAAAAATAACAACGCGATCGCCCTGTCGCTGAGTATTTTCCTGAATGACGATCGTATCTGCCCCCGTGGGCAGCATTGATCCGGTCAAAATGCGGGCGGCTTGACCAGACTGAAGCGCTTTTTGCGGCGGAGTTCCGGCGGGAATGTCTTCAATAACTTCTAAGGTAATGGGGGCTGTCGCCGTGCAGGTCTGCACGTCAGCAGAGCGCACCGCATAGCCATCCATTGCTGAATTGTCCCAGTGGGGAAAGTCGAGCTGACTGCTAACGTCTGCCGCTAGAATGCGACCGACAGCAGCGGGGAGAGGTACCCTTTGGCGATCGCGGTTGGCATCAAGAGGTTGAACTAGGTTGAGAATAAGTGATTCCGCTTCGGAGGCAGACAGCATTTTAGGTAGGGTTAGTCAGTGTTCTTACTCAAGCTGAAACTTTTTAGGCTTCTTATCGATCACTCTTTAGTAGGAAGTTACTTAAAGCCACACTGTATATGATCGAACAAAAGAATCATCATAGACAGGCTGTGTCTTCTGAGTGATCTACCTAAGAGACGACAGCGGTTAAACGCGTGCCTGCTCTCTAGATCGAACAACTCTATTAGTAAAAATTGGAGAATAGAATCCTATGTCTAAATTTGCAAGTTGGCAATCGGGCAGTGCTGTACTGGCGGCTGTGGGTATGCTGGCTGGGGCGGCTGCTCCTATTGTAATTTCAGCGCCAGCAACGGCTCAGCAAGCTAACTTTTCAGATGTTAGTTTTAGTTATTGGGCGCGTCCTTTTATTGAGCGACTGGCGTCTGAAAATATTATCGCTGGGTTTCCGGATGGTACCTTTAAGCCCGATCAGCCTGTGACGCGGGCACAGTTTGCGGCCATTGTGCAAAAGGCTTTCGACCAGGCGTCAACGCGGAGTGCCCGTAGCTTCCCAGATGTGCCGACAAACTATTGGGCCAGTGAAGCCATTCGCAACGCTTATATTGACGGGTTTTTATCGGGCTATCCCGATGGTACTTTTCAACCTGCTCAGGAAATTCCTCGAGTTCAGGTGTTGGTTTCTCTGGTCAATGGCTTGGGCCTCAGCGCTAACGGTTCTGTAAATGAAACCTTAGACATTTATAGCGATGAAGGTCAAATTCCTGATTATGCGCAGGATGAAGTGGCGGCGGCTACCCAGCGCCGACTGGTTGTGAGCTATCCCAACACCGATTTGCTCAACCCTCAGCAGGTGGCGACCCGTGCTGATGTGGCTGCTTTTGTTTATCAGGCTTTGGTGGCTCAAGGGCAACTCCCAGCTTTAGCAGAGGATATCAACGCCGCTGATTATATTGTTGGTTATACGCCATCGGGTACCAATACGGGGTCGAATTCTGGCTCAAACCCGACTACGCCTGGGCAAAATAACAACCTACGCATAGGGGCTGATACGCTCATCAATGTGCGCTACCCCAATGCCAGCACGCAAGATGTGGATATTGTTGTGGCACCGGGGCAAACAGTGGCGATCGCTCTAGAAGTGGAAGAAGCCATTCGCAACGCCAACGGTCAGGTGTTAGTGCCAGTGGGCAGTGCGATTCAGGGACGAATTGTACCCGTTAGTATTCAAGGGTCTTCGATTACAGCAGCTAAATATGTAGCCGATCGGTTGACAGTAGGCGATCGCACGTATGATATTCGCGCGGAATCTAGCCCGATTGCGGCCACTGAAAATGTTAGCCCCGGTACGCTTCAAGGTGCGCTGGTAACCGCAGCGGCTGAATCAATTGTGGGCGGTATTTTGGGTAATCGTGACTTAGGTGGTTTGATTGGTCAGGTAATTACTGGCAGTGACAACACGACTTCGCAAAATGCGGTTGTGGTGATTCAACCCAATCAGATCGATCTGCGAGTTATTTCTGACCTGTATGTTAACGCTGTGCAATAGCCGTCTAGCCTACTAAGCTCAAGCAGCGATCGCCTCTCGCGATCGCTCCATAATTTGGTGAAGCCGCCCTTGATTGTCAGGGGCGGTTTTTTTGATTAGAGACGGTGATTTGATAAGGCTGAGTTGACCAAAAGATTAGCGATCGCAAATTAAAAGTTTAGCTCCCTATCCGAGAAAAGTGATATGCTGCTTGCATAGACTCTGGTCAATTAATTATTTTTTCCACATAGACTTTTGTAAATCCAAGCAAAGCAATCGCTTCCTCAAGGAGCTGTTTGCAGGCGGTGTGGCTATGAGTTTATGACGAACGCTGGCAACTTCTATGCAACTCACAAATCGTATTAATTTCAGACACGTTCGCGGTGACATCTTTGGAGGTGTGACCGCCGCTATTATTGCTTTGCCGATGGCCCTTGCTTTCGGTGTGGCTTCAGGTGCCGGAGCTGCTGCTGGTCTTTGGGGAGCGGTTTTGGTCGGTTTTTTTGCCGCTTTGTTTGGTGGCACGCCCACGCTGATTTCTGAGCCGACAGGCCCGATGACTGTGGTGATGACTACGGTCATCGCCAGTTTGACCGCAGCCGACCCCGACAACGGGTTAGCGATGGCGTTTACCGTTGTGATGCTGGCTGGCCTGTTTCAAATTTTGTTGGGAGCTTTGAGGCTGGGGCGTTATGTCACGCTGATGCCCTATACGGTTGTTTCCGGATTTATGTCTGGCATCGGCATTATTCTTATTATTTTGCAAACGGCTCCTTTTCTGGGACAGGCGAGTCCTAAAGGTGGGGTCGTCGGAACGATTACTAGCTTGCCTAGCTTGTTGAGCCAGATCAATCCGGCAGAAACGTCTTTGGCTGCTTTGACAGTCGCCTTGCTGCTGTTTACGCCATCGGTGGTTAAGCGGTTTATTCCGCCCCAACTGATTGCGCTAGTGGTGGGGACTTTAGTTTCCCTTGCTCTCTTTCCGGATGTGGATATTCGGCGCATTGGCGAAATCCCGATGGGGTTTCCGGCTTTGCAAGTTCCCTTTTTCAGCCTCAGTCAGATGCGGCTGATGCTGGTAGATGCGGCTGTGCTGGGGATGCTGGGCTGTATTGATGCGCTGCTGACTTCTGTGGTGGCTGATAGCCTAACTCGTACCGAACATGATTCAAACAAAGAACTGATTGGTCAAGGCTTGGGAAATCTGGCTTCGGGGCTATTTGGCGGTATTGCCGGAGCCGGAGCCACGATGGGAACGGTCGTCAATATTCAGGCGGGCGGCCAAACTGCTCTATCGGGTTTAACTCGCGCCTTTATTCTGTTTGTTGTGGTGATGGGCGCAGGGAGCTTAACGGCTACGATTCCAATGGCGGTTTTGGCTGGTATTGCCCTTAAAGTTGGAATTGACATTATTGACTGGAGCTTTTTGAAGCGGGCCCACAACATTTCCATTAAGGGCGCTGCGATCATGTATGTGGTTATCATTCTCACCGTTTTTGTTGATTTGATTGCAGCGGTTGGTATTGGTGTGTTTGTCGCCAATATTCTCACCATCGATCGCCTTAGCAAGTTACGCTCAGAAACGGTCAAAGCGGTGACGGATGCCGACGACATGATTACGCTGAACCCTGAAGAAAAAGCGTTGCTAGAGCAGGCTAATGGCCGGGTTTTATTGTTTCACCTCAGCGGCCCGATGATTTTTGGGGTGGCTAAAGCGATCGCCCGTGAACACAACGCCATGCGCCACTGTGATGCTCTCATTCTTGACCTGAGCGATGTGCCACATGTAGGGGTAACGTCTTCTCTGGCGATTGAAAATGCCATTCGAGAGGCCATTGACAAGGGTCGTCACGTGTTTGTGGTTGGGGCAGCGGGGCAAATTAAGCGACGCTTAGAGAAAATGGGCGTATTTCGCGATATCCCATCCCATCATTTGTTGATGGATCGCACGGAAGCCCTGCGGTTGGCGGTGAACTCAGTGCAAAATCCGACCTATTCAGAAGAAGTTGTTGAAATGCCTTCTACTGGAACGCTCAAGACCGTTTAATAGCTGGCAAAAGTCACTCTGTCGCACCTGGTGAGGCGATCGCCAGGTGCGATGACTTTTCTGTACCTAAAAGCAGAATGCGGAAGACAGCAGGAAAGCTTTTCTGTCAGCGGCTTACAGCTATTGCAGTGTTTCACGCAGGTGAGTACAGCCTATAGTAGACAAGCTATCTTTGGCTTTCTGCGAAGGCTTTGGGCAAACCGCCGCTGGTTTAACAATTGGGCACTGGCAAATCGGCAAAAAAGACGCCATAGGCGGGTAATTCTACCGTGTCACCGTTGCGATTAATCGGAAACCCTAAACCAATGCCGAGTTCATGTTTCGCCTCTCGCTCAAGCTGATAGCGAATCGGATTGCCGCTGATGTTAAACAAACAAAGTAAGCGTTGCTCGGCATAAGCCCGCACAAACCCAAAGAGCGGTTCTTCCGTTTCTAAAAGTTCAAAGTCGCCAGCGATGAGCGCGGGTTGTTGTTTGCGCCAGTGTAGCAGTCGTCGCCAAGTGTTAAGCAGCGAATCGGGATTGTTGTTTTGAGCATCTACAGCCAGTGAAAAGTGACGCTTAGGAATGGGTAGCCAGGGCTTTTCGGCCTCTGTAAACCCTGCATTGGGAGCGTCTTCTTGCCAGGGCATTGGGGTCCGCGAACCATCTCTGCCAGGGACGACGGGATACAGCGCTTTACCAAAGGGATCGCGAATTTCATCCTCAGAAATATCTTTAGGAATTTGAGCTTCGGGTAAGCCTAATTCATCACCTTGGTATAAGCAAAATGCACCGGGTAAAGATAACAATAGCGCTGCCATCATGTGATAAAACGCTTCTGGATAGGGCTGACCGTTAATATCAGTCGTCGTCCAGCGCGATCGCAATCGACCGTAGTCATGATTGCCCACCATCCAGCACTGCCCCCCCTGGGTAAAGTTGTTTTGCACGCGCTGCATAACCCGTTTCATTAAGCTAGCCGACATGGGTTCATCGTCTACTAAAAGCGCACTGTTATAAGCCAGATGCAACCGTTCGTTTCCTTCAACATACTGGCTAGAAAGCTGCACTGAGTCTTCACAAAGCGTCACTTCTCCTAAGGTTACGGCTCCCGGATACTGATCAACTAACTCGCGAATGGGTTTGATCACGTCTAGGTTTTCGACACAGCAAAAATTGTATTTAAACCAATACTGAACCATAGGGTTGTCAGCATCTACGCCTTCAGGAAGTCGGCTACCTTGCTCTCGGGGTGGATTGTCGCGTAGCTGGGAATCGTGAATAAAGAAGTTAACTGCATCTAGCCGGAAACCATCTACTCCCCGCTCTAGCCAGAACTTAGCACGGGCTAAAATGGCTTCTACAACGTCTGGATTGTGCCAGTTAAGTTCAGGTTGACTGGGCAAAAAGTTATAAAAATAATACTGTTCGCGATGGTCATCCCACGCCCAAGCGCTTTCGCCCATGAAAGCAGACAGCCAATTGTTAGGTGCAGAACCGTCGGGTTTGGCATCAGCCCAGACATACCAATCTGCTTTTTCGCCTTCTTGGCTTTTGCGACTTTCAATAAACCAGGGGTGTTGATCAGACGTATGGTTCCAAACTTGATCAACGAGCACTTTAATGCCAAACGAGTGAGCAATGCTCAGCAAGCGATCGAAATCTTCTAAATCACCAAATAAAGGGTCGATATCTAACATTCCTGTGACATCGTAACCCATGTCGTTCATGGCAGATTCAAAGATAGGACATAGCCAAATTGCATCGACGCCTAAAGCGGCGATATAGTCCATTTTGGAAATAATGCCTTGCAGGTCACCAATACCATTGCTATCTGAATCGTTAAAGCTCCAAGGAAAAATTTGATAAATAACGGCATGTTGCCACCATTCGCCGTTGTGCTGCATATCGTTGGAATCTTCCCAAGTCCAAGCACGTCGATTAATAACTGGTTTTCGCCACCATTGAGCAACGTCTACTGGAGAAGTCACCATACTTAAATCCTTTAGCGAGTCAACTAGAAAAACACAAAAATACTGATAGGCAAGTTACAGCCATAGCGATCGCTAGTTGAGTCTTAGCGCAATCCAGCGATCGCCCACTTAATACTTTGCGGTGTTTGTCATGTTGACGTATTTTTATTGATTAGTGGCTCCCCCAGGGGGCATAAATTGAGTAGTCAGGGCTACATCCTTAGGGGGTGAATGACTAAAATTGGGTAGGAGGCTATAGCCAAAGTTGCTATCTGACTGGGTGAAGATTGGGTGGTAATTAGAAAAGATTTTTGGCCAAGTTAGAAGCGTGTTTACGGCTCAATTTGTTAGCTTAGCTTTAGAAAATTAACCCTGCTTAAACTAGTTTTAATATTCGTTTACTTGCTCTCGCACAATGCGAATGCTCTGCTGTTTTAGCTGGGCTTCGTTGCTTGTTTTGGGTAAAACAACAGGATGTTTTTCTATTTCGATCGCATGGGGTAGCCGTATTTTTGAGTGGCCGACAAAAACTGCCGCATCTTGTTCAATAAATTTGTCGCCAATGGCATTCGATCGCTGCGTTAACCATTCACAAAACTCTGCCGCATCGCTATCGCGAACGCCCCAAATGGGTTGATTTGCTTCACCGGGTTGGAAGCGATCGCTGGGCCAATGAGGGGGTTGGCGATCTTCACCTACAAGCTTCATTTCGTCGATAAAGAGCTGATACTCGGCGCAGGTAAGCAAACGGGTGTCAATCTCGGTGGTTTCGTCAAGGCGGAGGAGATTTTTCAAGCGCTGGGCTAGCTTTACCTCGGCGGCGAGTTTAAACACCCCTGGCTCAGTCGATTCTAAGCCGCGTTCTAGAACGGTTTCTAGCTCTTGGCGCATATCGGCTTGTACGCTCAAGCCTTCAGCCAAGCACTCGTAGGCTAAAGTTAGAGCCTGAACTGCATTTTCGCTATCGCGGCGCTGAAGGGCAGCCCAAATTAAGTTGCTGGCGTCGTTTTGGGCGGCATAGAGCCGCACGGTTTCTGCCCACCAAGGGTCATCAATGGTGCGGGTGAGAATGTATTCTTGCTGGCGTTCTTTGATTTCAACGGCTGCTAAATATTCTTGTAGACTTTTGTGCGCAAATTGGTAAACGCCGTCTTCTTTTTCTACCAGCAAGCCGCTGACGTTTTCGATTTGTTTGAGAAAGACATCGGGTTCGAGCGTGCCGCCTGTGACCGTGTCGAGCTTTTCGCGAATCAAGATCATGCCCGTAACAGTTTTGAATGTCAGCGTTTTTTTGGTCATGCGGTTGAGGGCAATTTTTTGCAAAACAGCTTGTTTTTGGGCTGCTGTCAGTCGATCGGGCATGCCTTTAGCTTCTTGCCGTCGCCCTAGCAGGACATCGCAAATTTCACCGTAGAGTTCTACCCGTCTGCCGGGGAGAGCGCCGCGATAGTTGTGAACTGTGGCGATCATGGTAAGCAACAGGGGATTGGTAGCCATCGCCGCGATCGCTGGCGTAAGCTTGATGCGCTCCATCAGGTTTTTAGCTTTAGAGGCCGCATCCCGCTGCACGCCCAAATCGTCTCGTCCTTGGGCGCGAATTTCGTTTTGGCGATACCAGCTTTGAATAAACTGTTCAATCTGCGACAGGGTAAAGGGCTTTACCTGCAACAGCGTTTTAACTTCTTCTACCGGAGCCGCCCGATAGCCAAAAGGGCGAGAGGTGACAATAAAAGGCGTTTGCGGATGGGTGCGAATTTGCTGATTCACCCAGGCGCTTATCTGTCGTCGATAGGCGGCTTCAGCTATTTCGTCTAGGCCGTCGAGCATGACCAAGCAGGTGCCTCGGCGCAGTTGGGTGGCAAACCAGTTTGGCGGCGGGTTTAAGCCGCGCAGACTGTCTTGATGCTGAAACTGTTGCTGAATTAAGTCAACCAGCGTTGGGCGATCGCCAGTGACAATTTCTTCCCACACCTGCCGCAGGTAGATCACAACGGGCACCAGACGCGGTGCATTGCGGTTTTGCTGACGGTAGGTATTTTGGGCGTAAGTCAGGGCAATAAACTCTAACAGCGTGGTTTTGCCCGAACCTGGCGGGCCAATAATACCCAGGTGACGAAAGCCAGGTTCGCCTGTCATGCGGGCGAGAAAGTCCCAGATGCTAAAGCTTTTAGCCGCTATTTCTTGGCGGATCATAGCGGTAGCAGCGCGGTTGAGGCTTTCGGGGGCGACGCCTAGCGGCACAAAAGTTTTTTCTAGATCGAGGGTGAAAGGGCCAGTGGTTTTTAGCCCTTGTGTGCGGTAGTTGCGATAGGTATAGATCAGGCGCTGGTAGTATTGCTGTTTGAAATTGGCGCTTAGCGTCCACCAGAAGGCGATCGCAGCCGTTTCTAGCTTCAGCGCTAACCATTGAAAAAGCTTATCTAGGCTGGGGGTGAGCTGGCTAAAGAAGCGAATGAGCAGCCACAGCAACCCAGCGGCCAGCAGACAGGCGATCGCCGCCCACCACTCTTTTTCTCTGGCAAAGTGTACGGCTAAAAGCCCTACCGCACCAGGCACACCCCAAGCGACCAGCGTTTGGTTGAGCAGCTTCTTAGCTTCTTCTAACCAGGGAGATCCGGAGTTGGGCTGATTTCCTGTCATGGGGGAGGGGAGAGGTGGGGAAGGTGGGGAAGGGGTGAGGGGTGAGATGGGGAAGGGGAGAGGTGGGGAAGGTGGGGAAGGGGTGAGGGGTGAGATGGGGGAGAGGGAGAGGTGGGGAAGGGAGAAGGAGAATGCTAGCGATTTTCCAAAATAGCGCGACTTTTTGGGGCGGCAGTATCATTTTTGAGGGTAACCCTCTAGTTGTGTCCTAGTGCCACAGCAATACGCGAGGGATACGCCGACATGATAGACGCTATCAACTTTGGTACAACCCTCTAGTTGTGTCCCAATTCCATAGAGATATGCACAGGGATGCGCGGCTAAGATAGACGCTATCAACTTTGGTACACCCTTCTAGTTGTGTCCTAGTTCCATAGAGATATGCACAGGGATGCGCGGCTAAGATAGGCGCTATCAACTCTGGTACAACCCTCTGAATCGTGTCCTAGTGCCACAGCAATACCCCAAAAATCTGCCCACACAACCCAAAAACTCCTCTCCCCTCCCCACCTCACCCCTTCCCCACCCTCCCCACCTCACCCCTTCCCCATCTCACCTCTCCCTCACCCCCCCTATAGCCACTGCTCTAAATCTGCCAAATAATAAGCCGCTAAGCCGCCACCGAGTAAACCAAACAAATGACCTTGCCAGGACTGTCCTCGCCGCAGCGGCAACACTCCCCAAATGGAGCCACCGTAGAGAAAGCCTGCAAGAACGGCGATCGCGATCGCTCCTGGGCTACGCTCGACATAGCCGCGCATGAGCAAAAAGCCTAAATAGCCAAAAACAATACCACTGGCACCAATATGGTTCGATCGCGGTTGACCCAAGAGCCAAACCCCAAGGCCGCTCACCAGCCAGACAATCGCCGTTACCCAAACAAAATCTTGCACGCCACTTAGCAAAATGAACCAGCCCAAAACCACCAGGGGTAGGGTGTTGGCTGAGAGATGTTTGAGGTTGCCGTGTAGCAGCGGTGCCAGAATGATACCGCTGAGTCCGGCTGGCCGTCTGGGGCGGATACCGTAGCGATTGAGTGCGCCTTGCAAAATCAGCGAGTCAACCAGTTCTAAACCCCACAAAACTGCCACCATGCCGCCCAAAATCTGAGCGTGGAGCGTCAGTGTTTCTGAACTGTACTGAGCTAGGGTGTCCATATTGGTAGGGGATTGATGCTATTGATAGAGTCTGTCAACGCTCAAACTGCGCCACAATCAAGCAGTGGGCAACTTCAAAACCATATGACGAAATCTGTTTTAATTACAGGGGCTTCTCAGGGCAGTGGTCGGGCGGCGGCGCTGTTGTTTGCTGAGCAGGGCTATAACGTTGCGATCGCGGCGCGACAAAGCGATCGCTTAGAAGCCGTAGCCGCTGAGATTATTGCCAGAGGGCAGCGGGTGATGGCGCTGCCGACTGATGTTTCTCAGGCAGATCAGGTAGAGGCGCTGGTCAATAAGGCGCTGGCTGAGTTTGGTCAAATTGATGTGTTGGTGAACAACGCGGGTATTTGCCTGACGGGGCAGGTGAGCGATATGAGTTTGGCAGATTGGCACCAGCTTATGGATGTCAATTTTTGGGGCTATGTTCATACCATTCATTATTTGTTGCCCCATCTGGTGCAGCGGGGCAGCGGCGTTATTGTCAATGTGGGGTCTTTTGGTGGCAAAATGCCGCTGCCGTTGATGACGGCTTACTGTGCGAGTAAGTATGCGGTGAGCGGTCTGACAGAGACTTTGCGTTTAGAACTGCAAGGAAAAGGCATTCATGTGGCGGCGGTGCATCCGGGGGTGATTAACAGCAGCTTTATGGAGCGGGCGATGTTTCGCGGCCAGGACGAAACGCAGGCCAATCAACAGCGCGATCGCATGCAGGCTGTTCTTTCGCAAGCTTGGGTAAGCCAGCCGGAAGACGTTGCTCAGGCCATTTGGGCAGCGGTAGATCAACGCAAAGATGAAATTGTGGTAGGGCCAGCCGCGATCGCGACTGAAGCTTATCGTCTGTTGCCGGGGCTGACTCAGTGGGCACTGGCGAGAGCGGCGCTGTAAGCTAAAAAGAGTTGAGAGGACGGGCAAAGTGGTTGCCATAGGGGAACCCAAATCTGAAAACCGACCGATTGGGGAACAGCGGGTTTTATTGCAAGGCTTGTCTTGGGGAGCTTATTTGCAGATTCTGGCGGCGCTGCCTCAGTCTCGTAGTTCGCGGTTGATCTATGATGATGGCGTTTTGGAAATTACGGTGCCGCTAGAAGATCACGAATTTGCGGCTCGTTTGATAGAGCGTTTTGTTTTGACGCTGGTGGAGCTGATGGGGCTACGCATCAAAACAATGGGTTCAACGACGATGAACTATCCGGGGCTGAAGAAAGGAACGGAACCGGATAACGCCTATTACATTCAAAATCAGCCTTTGGTGAAAGGTCGCAATGTTGATTTTAGCCAAGATCCACCGCCAGACTTGGTGATCGAAATTGACATAACCCATACGGATATTGCCAAAAATCAGTTCTATGCCAGCCTGGGCGTACCTGAATTTTGGCGGTTTAATGGCAAACTGTGGCGGATATATGCGTTGCAGGATAGAGCTTATGTTGAGGTTGAAGCCAGCCCAACGTTTCCGCTAGTGCCTAAGGCGTGGCTGTATGCTTTTTTAGAAATCGCGAAAGAGGACGAAGTTGAAGCGGTTCGGTCTTTGCGCCAAGGGTGGCACGAACAAGGGCGATCGCTAAAGGTAGAAGGCTGAGGGCAGCAGGCTGAAGGAAAGCTTTGCTGTCTAGCGGCTTGTAGCAATTGAAGTGTCTCAACGCTGTTTTTTGCCATAAAAACTATTCGACTATTTCACCCAAATAGCGGCTAACAAAATCCTTCGCAGCATCAGAATTGATTTGCTTCAAGGCTTCTGTCACTGCCACGATATTTTCAGCACTGGGGTCTAGCCCGTGATACCAGCGTCCAACATTGGCACGACTGATGCCCATTGCGACGGCTAGCTTATTTTGGCTAATGCCATATTCGTCTAAAACCTGTTTTA
>NZ_JBQLZL010000028.1:0-6391 GCF_052168255.1 Almyronema sp.
GGCTCTGTGCCCGCAGGGTTGTTGCGGGAATCGTTGGTACTGTACGGCTCAGTTCCAGGGGGGTTGGTAAGGCCATCGGTGCTGTCTAGCGTATCGCTGGTATCGATTTCGCTAGGCGTGCTGTTACCTTGTACGGCTTCTTGAGCGATCGCCCGTGTGGCTAGCCCACCCACAAAAAGCAGGCTAATTAAAGAAAGTTGTGAAAGGAGGCGAGTTTTCATAATGGTTTTTAATCTGGCTGGGTGAGATGTGCTTACTACCTACTTTGCCGCTTTGGGAGGGGAAAAGCATGGGGAGAAGGGAGGAGGCGGCACTGCTTCGCAGGAGTGATTTTGGCCAGCTTTAAGCCTCTGGCGGAAGAAAGAGGCGGGCTATTAGGTTAGGTTCAAAGCCAAGCAAAAAGGCTATAGCCGAAGCTATAGCCTTGCAATCAATCGATGTTATCGGGCGATCGCTAAATTTCGTCTAAATCAGTTTCATCGACAGGTGGCGGCGATTTTTTGACCGTGGCTGAAATTTGAGACACATTGGCTGGGGCAGGTTCAACAGACGGTGGCCCAGAAGCTTGCGGCTTAGCCACAGGCGGCGCTGCTTTTGGAGGGTTGTATTCGATGCCAAGCTGTTCGCTTGCCTGCGCCAGCAAAAAAGCAGCGCTGTTACTGCTGGCTTCTAAAAGAGATTGTCCGGCTGAACTGAAAAAAGGTTTGGCTTCCTCAGGTTCGGCGGGTTTTTCGCCTAGGCGTTCGTACCAGTTGCGAAAGTCTCTGCCGAGTTTTTTAGCATATTCGCCTAGCCAAGCTGCTAAGACAAAAACCAGGCAGATCAAGAGCCAAATTAGCTGAGCTGTCTCTCTTAAAATTTCCCAAGTCAGAGCCAGGGCTTTTTGATAAGTTGCTGCTGTTTCGGCAGCAAAAACGAGTTCCCAGAGTTTAGAGGCTTGTGCCCGAATTCGATCCATAAAAGCTTTATTTAAGTGTAAGTGGCTTAATTTATCGCATACAATCTTACGCGATCGCGCAGAATTGACTCCAGTATAAAAGCAGAAGCAAGGACTGGAACTGAACCAAAGATCAATTTTACGAACCGCTACTGACCTTGAGCAGGTTCATTGGGGAGCAGCGAGGCTACTCACTCCAGACTTTTTTCAACACATCTTGCGCCGAAATGTCAGCGACGCGATCGCTTAAAGAAGTAATTGCCAAAAAGCGCGTCTCGGCGTCAGCTTCACTCACAGGCGGCAAACGCTTAACCGGATCGGTATTACCAAAGAGAGCCAAAGCGAATACTTTTAAGGCCACAGCCAGTTGCAAAACATCGCTGTCTGGACAAATGACCAGATCAGATCCAGCGACGATCGCGGCCATTCGGCCAACGTTGGTGGGCTGAATCACTTTAATGGCGGGCGATAGCTCACTCAGCGTACTGGCTAGCAAACCGTTCGTGCTATCTTGCAAAAACACAAGCGGTAAGTTCGGCTGGCGTCGCTGAAAGTCTTCAACGATGGCCTGCCACGATTCAATCGGGTAAAACGAGTTGCTAACTTTACCGCGTGAAGCGGTGTTGGGGCCACCGTAAAGCACCACGTAACCCGTATCTTTGAGTCCCAAGCTTTCGCGGATCTGCTCAGCCCAAGCCAAATCACTTTGCGGCACGCTGAGGTTAGTGGCTGGACAAGCCCCGGTCAGGTTGAGCGCTTGCAGGAGATCATGGTTGTGGTGGGCTTGATACTGAGCGGCCTTAGCTGGAACCGAATGGGTGAGAAAAATACCGCTAGAGGGATTTGCGTAGCCAATGCGGGTGGGAATGCCGCTCAGCCACAGCAGCAGGCCAACGCTCCAGTCTTGGCTGGTAGAAAGCACGACTTCATATTCGCGATCGCGGATAATACCCAGCAGGTTGGCCCAATCAGCCGGACTATTACTTGCTGGAAAATCGAAGAGAATGGTTTCGCTAACCGCTTTAGATACTCGATAAGCAGCCTGCGCTCTGGGTTCGACAACGACATCAATCTCCGCCTTAGAATAGGCTTGCTTGAGGTCATCCAGAGTCGGGAAAAACAGGATTTGATCGCCGATCCCGCCAGGGACTAGAGCCAGTACTCGCATAAGATATGGTTACGCTTTTCGCCAAATATTTTAGTGGAAGCTGGACAGACTATGTCCAATAGCACCCAATAGAAGCCCCTCAATTTTCTCAGAAAGACTGAGCGTTGGGGTGAAAATGGTTGCTGAATCGCTATAGAAATTTCTACGAGGTCATTTGTGCATTTTTTAATTCCTGCGGCTGGGATGGGACGGCGCATGGGCAGCGATCGCAACAAAGTCTTGTTATCTGTTTTAGATCGCCCTTTAATTGCTTGGAATCTGCTAGCGGCTGAGCAGGCTGAACAGGTTAGCTGGATTGGTATCATCTGCCAACCCAACGATCAAGATATGCTATCTCAAATCGTTGATCGGCTAACTTTAACCAAACCCGTTACTTTCATCCCAGGCGGTGAAAGCCGCCAAGAATCAGTCTTTAACGGGCTACAGGCTTTACCGACCGCAGCCCAACGGGTGTTGATTCACGATGGTGCCCGCTGTTTAGCCACGCCAGACTTATTTAATCGCTGTGCGGCTACCCTGCAAACTTGCTCTGGACTGATTGCAGCTATTCCTGTCAAAGATACTATCAAGGTTGTCAATGAGCAGGGTGTTATTCTCGACACGCCCGATCGCCGAAATCTCTGGGCAGCTCAAACGCCGCAAGGATTTGAAGTCGCTTTACTCAAAGCCTGCCACGAAAAAGGTCAGCAGCAGGGCTGGAGCGTAACTGATGACGCGGCTCTGTTTGAAAAATGCGATTTACCTGTTCGCATTGTTTTGGGTGAAGAAACCAATCTCAAAGTTACGACCCCGGTTGATTTAGCGATCGCGGAATTTATTTTGCGCCAGCGCCACAGCCTGACTTAAGCACTTTCAGCCCTTAAAGCAAAAGATCCTTGCGCAGAGCAAACAAGGATCTTTTCGAGCAAGCAATACAGAGGGCATAGAAGAAGCGATTTTAGCCTAACCCTGGGTTGAGGGATAAGCTAATTCACCGATTCGGAGTGAATGAGGTTAGCTTGGCTACAAGCTACAGATCGCCACCGCGTGCCGCTAGCAAAAAGACAATGACTGGCCCCGCAATCACAATCATCGCTAGCATGGTTAGCTGAGCAATCAGCTCAAAATTAATATTGCTTAAAAACTCCATTTATCCTCCCAAACAGACAAGATTATTAAGTATGCAGGCTCCAATTCTCAGCGTCATTTTACCTGCTAACGAACCCCAAATTTTAAGTAAATTTACAAAATTCTAAGGAGACGCCTGTAATTTATGGCTACCTGGCAATGTGTCAAAAATTGTGGAGCTTGCTGCCATCTTGCCCCGGAAGAACGTCCCGATCTAGCAGACTACCTCAACCCAGCGGAACTGGAGCTTTACCTTAGCTTGGTAGGGGCTGATGGCTGGTGCGTTCACTACAACGCTGAACGGCGTGAGTGCGAAATTTACCGCGATCGCCCGCGCTTTTGCCGGGTGGAAGCCGATACTTTTGCCCAAATGTATGGAATCGCTGCCGATGAACTCAACGAGTTTGCGATTGAGTGCTGTCAGCAGCAGATTAGTGGCGTCTACGGCGACAACAGCCCAGAGATGGATCACTTTTGTCAGGCGATCGGTTCTTAGGCATTGCTGATTGGTGCGGTTTTGCAGATAATGAAAACAAAATGAAATGCAAGCCAACCCATCGCAAGCTGTTAAACGGCTCAGTCTAAAGCGTGATCCGCTCAAACTTATCTTTCTTGGTTGTGAGTTCTGATTTGAATTCGTCTTTGCCTGACGTTAGCCCCCCCCAGCCAGCCGCAGCCGATAGCTCAGGGCTGAGTGACTCAAACAAAATGTCTGAAGCGGCGGCTACTGCAGAACCCAAAGCTGTGGGCAACAAGCCCAAAAACTTCTGGGGTGTTTTCTTGTCTACATTTATCACCATTTTTTTGGCTGAAATGGGAGACAAAACCCAACTGACGACGCTGCTAATGGCGGCTGAGTTTCATGCCCCGTGGGTGATTTTTGTCGGGGCAGGCAGTGCCCTTGTTGCCACCAGTCTAGTCGGCGTTTGGGTGGGGCAGTGGCTAGCCAAGCACATCTCTCCTCAAATGCTCGATCGGGCGGCTGGGTTGACGTTGCTGGCTATTACGCTGGGCTTACTGTGGGACTTGTGGCAAGTGTAGAACCGTCACGCCGTTATTGGTGATTTCTCAAGAGAGTAGTTTATGGATTGGAACTTACTCAGCCTTAGCTTTGTGGCTGTTTTTCTCTCAGAACTAGGGGATAAGAGCCAGTTTGCTGCGATCGCGCTGAGCGGGTCTTCTCGCTTTCCCAAAGCCGTTTTTTTAGGGACAGCCGCAGCGTTGCTTTTGGCTAGTTTGATTGGCGTTTTGTTAGGTGAGGGTACCGCTCAGCTACTGCCGACTCGCTGGGTGAAGTTAGCTGCCGCCGTCGGGTTTGGCATTATGGCTATTCGTTTGCTCTGGCCGACCGCAGACACTGAGCAATAGCAAAAAACGAGGAAGGTTAAAGAACGTTCCTCGTTTCCAGTTTGTCAGCCATGATTGAGGGCAATGCCGGGTGATGAGAGGTGGCAATCAGCCCCCGGCAAAAATTGTCTAGCGGGCATTTTCTAGAGATACAACGTCGCGGTAGCAAAACCGCAGCAGCAACACCGCCGCCGCTAGTTTTAGCATTTCAAGCAGCCAATACAAGCCGTGGAGTTGATTCATGCCTGCGGGGATGGCGGTAGCGCTTGACTGTAAGGTGTTTAAAGACAGGCTCAAGGCACTCATTTCGGGAGCGAGAAAATAGGTATACGTCATCGCGATCGCCAATAACAAGCCTGACAACCCTAAAGCCCAGCGACTTTGACTACCGCTACTCAAAACGCTGAACTGATCACGCCCTTGGCGCAGCACCAGTACCCCTGTCAAAATACAAGCTGCACACAACACTTCAATGCGGTTAAAAACCCAAAATAAGCCATAGCCCAAGCTACCAAAATCGGGTTGGCTCATCATGCCAGCACCATACATACTCGGCATAATGACAAAATCAAGAACCAGGCTAGCGCTCAACCAGAAAGCGGATAATGCAAAGACTATAACCTGCCAATCAAGAGGCTTTGAGCGATTTTGAGAAGTCGCATTCATAAGACTAAATAGTTGAAAAATAATTCGATGATGACAACTCCAGCGTAACGAATTCTGCTCAAGCTAACTATGAATTCTCATTACGAGAAAACCGTCTATTGAGGAACGGTTAATCCTCAAGAAAAAGTATTAAAAAACAATACAAAAAGTAAAGCAAATTAGATGCAGCGATCGCTGTGATCTGTTTTCTAAAATAGAAGTAATCTCTCCAAAATTTCTCGCTTAGTTGCTCAAGATAGGGCAATTGGCTCAAGCAAGTCTTTGGCTTAAACACGAACTGCTCGTTTGCCCCTTGCTTAGCGTGCGGTTAGTTAAAGGGTGAGACAGCCTTCAGCCTCACGCGTCAGTGCTTGCTTGATGCAGGCTTGTTTACCCTTTGGCCTTTAAATTTCGATCGTCTGAATTCCAGTTGAAATCTGCAAAGAACTACTTATGAAAGCTAAAACGTTTGCGCTAGGGTTGGGGTTGTTACTGGGGGCTGTGACTCCAGTTTCATTGCCGCTGTCGGCCTCGGCTGTGCAGCTAATTGACGGGGCGATCGCCTTTGTGCAACCGCCGCAACTGTTAGAAGCAACCACAACCCGTAATCGCGCTCAAACCCGCAACGCCACCTATTATTTCACCTTAGATTTGCCCGCCGCTGCCGGAGAACCTCTAGCAAAAGTGGTGATCGAGCAACAAAATTCCCGACTGACCAGCGATCTCCGCTTTCAGCTAGGCGAAAGTATCGCCTTTGAAGGATATCCTAGAGGTTCGCGATCGCCCTTGACGCTCAGCAGCGTTACCCAAGACGAAGACTCGGAAGCCATTACATTTGCATTTGATCCCCCCATTCAGCCCGGACGGGTCATCACCCTTAGCCTAAATCCAGTGCGCAATCCTCGCTGGGGGGGAACCTATCTCTTTGGGGTAACGGCGTTTCCTGCTGGTAATTCAGTTAATGCGCAATTTACTGGCTATGGCCAGCTTCGCTTCTACGACACTGATAACGATTCTAATTTTCAGCCTTAGCCGAAGCATACTCAGCGCTAATCGCTAGATCAAGCTCAATGCAGACGGCAGACGGCAAAATGCAAGGTTTTCTGTAGAGGCTTTCAGCCGTATTAAATGTCTTATACCAATTCTTCAAAAGAAAGGTAAAGATGAGACTGACGAAACGTATGCAG